>JAEUVI010000363.1 GCA_016787105.1 Chitinophagaceae bacterium
CTTCTTCCCAGGCTATCATTTGCTGATACTTAGAAACATCAATGCCATGAATGGGATAGCTTTCCGGTATTCCAATTCCGAATTCGGGGTACCGTACAAATTTTGCCTGCCGGTATATCCACCACCAATATCCAAAATAGATGATAGTGCCCAGAAATACCAGGACTATAAAGATTCGCAGCCATTTTTTAGCTGTGTTTCCTTTTTTTGATCGTTTAGCCATGAAAACGAAAGGAATATTTTCCGCAATGATACATGTAAATATAAAATAGACATGATTCGGATTATATTTTAAGAAAACAGCAAGAAAAAAGATTTGTAAATTCGCAATCTGGCAAAAGATTTTTCCTTGCATTCTTTGTATTAACAGTGTTTTTAGTCTTTAAGCTAGATTATGCTGATTATTAAATTATCTTTGCCCGCACTCATTAATACATCAGTATATATTGAAGAGGAATGATATTATAAATTACCTAAAAAATTGATTTTATGAATTTCCGGACTACTGCTGCAGCAGCATTTGTTTCAGTTTTCCTTTTTTCCTGTGTTAGCTCAAAGAAATATAAAGCGGCACAGGCTACTATCTCTGATTGGAACACAAAGTATACACAATTGCAGGCCGATTTGAATAATTGTAACACCGCAAAAACGGATGCGCAGAATAAAAATAATTTACTTCAGAACGAAATTGATGGTCTTAACAAGCAGATTGCTTTCCTGAAAGAAAACAATACTTCTGCTTTAAAACAACTGCAGGATTTATCAGTTATTTCATCCCAACAAGCAGAAAACATAAAAAAATCATTGGAAAATATAGGCGCTAAAGATTCTTACATACAATCGCTGCAGGAATCATTGGCAAGAAAAGATTCATTGAACATGGCCCTTGTTATGAACCTGAAAGGAGCTATTGGCAATATGGATGATCAGGATATCAATATCAAAGTTGATAAAGGAGTTGTGTTTATTGATATTTCTGACAAACTTTTATTTAACAGCGGAAGCTATACTGTAAGCACTAAGGCAAAGGATGTATTGGGTAAAGTAGCCCAGGTATTAAAAAATCAACCAGACATTGAATTCATGGTAGAAGGTCATACAGATAATGTGCCTTACCGTGGCAATGGTGTGCTGATTGATAACTGGGATTTAAGTGTTAAACGTTCTACTTCTGTAGTACGGATATTGCAGAAACAATACGGACTGGATCCGGCTAAAATGGCAGCTGCAGGCCGTAGTGAATACAAGCCTGTTACTAGCAACGATACAAAAGATGGTAGAGCGGCAAACCGCAGAACAAGAATTGTGATACTTCCACAGCTCGATCAGTTCTTCCAGCTTCTTGAGCCAGGCAAAAAATAAAATTATTTACGTTTAAAAAAGCCACCAGTAATAAGATGCTGGTGGCTTTTTTTATGTCTTTAATGATAAAATGACCAATTTCTTTCAGTAAAACAGAATTTTATTCTTGAAAACAGCGCAGTATGTTTTTTTAATATGTTAATCGGAATAGAAAAATGTGTGGGTTTGAGTTATGTATAAAAGTATATCGAAAGCTTTATTAGCTTGTTAAGTTTTGGGAGTAGGGAAACAAAGGGGCAATTTTTTTCGGTTTTAAGGGTAAAAAAAATTAATTTTAAGGAGAGCGCAGCCCTTGGATTGATTATACTAAAAGATAAACTATGAGAGGCGTAAACAGAGTAATGCTCATTGGTAACCTGGGGAAAGACCCGGATGTACAATTTCTCGAAGGAAATATTGCTGTTGCGAAATTTCCTCTTGCTACCACTGAAACTTTCAAAGACAGGTCTGGCAAACTAGTTTCTCAAACAGAATGGCATACAGTAGTGCTATGGCGTGGCCTGGCAGAACTGGCGCAAAAATACCTGCATAAGGGTAGTCTTGTATACATAGAAGGACGTTTACGTACCCGTAGCTGGGAAGATAAAGAAGGCAACCGAAAATTCGCTACAGAAGTAGTGGGCGATAATCTTATAATGCTTGATAAAAGAGTTGATGGAACCGGGGCTTCATCCATGCATAATGATTCCGGAATAGAGGGGATGGGTAGCTCAGATGTACCACCTATTGGCGACCCATCAGAAAACTTACCGTTTTAAAAGGGTTATCATTAAAATTATACCTTTGCATTTTATACAGGCAGGCATAATTGTCCTGCCTGTATGATTCTATTTTTTATCAAAACAATTTGCATTGGATTTTCATTCGGCTTCCGAAAATATTATAGCTAATCTGTCATCTGTTTTTCTTGTAATCAATCTTACGGGCACTGCATTTCTTGTTTTCCTGCTTGCCGCATTGCTGCTGCTGGTGTTTACTATATCAGGTGCTGAAGTTGCCTTATTTTCTCTAGGCTGGAAGGATATCAATATGCTGAAAACAAAACAGCATGCCGGAGCCAAACGTATCATTAACCTGCTGGAAGAAAGAAAAGCTGTCTACACATCAATGCTTATAGCAAATACTTTTTTTAGTATCTGCATTATATTACTTTCAAATTTCCTGGTTAATGAGTTTATTCCTTTAACGCAGGTGTTCGGTTTTTTTGATACAATCAGCAAAGGCCTTGCGTCGTTCATTGTTTTTGTTATCAAAGGTTTGATTATCGCATTCGGCTTGATTTTTTTTGGTAAAATACTTCCTAAGCTATGGGCTACACAGAATAATCTCCGGTTTGCTTATGGTGCTTCTTTAACAGTAGAGTTGTTACATCTCTTGCTGCGCCGTATTAGTTTGCGGATGGTGGCTGTGGCGGATGGTATAGGAGGACGCTTAGGTGCTAACCGTTCCCAAATACAAAGCCTGAAAGAACTGGATAGGGAAATTGATGTTGCATCCAATTCACAGGCATCAGAAGAAGAGAAAAATATCCTGAAGGGCATTGTAAAATTTGGTAACATATCTGTGCGCCAAATCATGCGCAGCAGGCTGGAGATAAATGGAATTGATTACAACAGCTCGTTTGCTGAAGTAGTAAAATGGATTGAAGATTTACATTACTCCCGAATACCTGTATATAAAACAAATCTTGATGAAATTGCAGGCATCATTAATACAAAGGACCTGATTCCATTCCTGCATGAAAAGAATGATTTTGACTGGCATGTTTTAATGCGTCAACCTTTTTTTGTACCAGAATCAAAGCTGATTGAAGACTTACTAAAGGATTTTCAGGCAAAACATATTCATTTTGCAGTTGTAGTAGATGAATTTGGCGGCACCAGTGGTATCGTGACAATGGAAGATGTACTTGAAGAAATAATTGGTGATATAAAAGACGAATTTGATGATGAAGAAAACGGCTCTCGCCGGATCGATGAAAATAATTTTGTTTTCGAAGGGCGTACCATGATACACGATGCCTGCAGAATAATGCAGTTACCTGCAGATACGTTTGATAAAGTAAGAGGCGAAAGCGAATCACTTGCCGGCCTCGTGCTTGAACTTGCAGGTGAATTTCCGGTAGAAAATACTGTAATTAAATGCGGTGATTTTGATTTTACTATTTTAGAAACTGATAAGAACCGTATACGACAGGTGAAAGTAACTATTAACAAAAAAGCCACCAAAGCTATTCCATCCAATGAAATTAAAAAGTAAAAAAACTATTTTTATTACCCTTCTTACGTTATCAGTTTGCTATTCATGCAATAGTGGTTACCATCCGGAAACCAAGAAAAGGGGCTATTTCAAAATTAATTTTCCCGAGCATAAGTACCAGGTGTTTGACAAACCGGGTTATCCTTATTCTTTTGAATATCCCACTTACTCGGTCATAACGAAAGACAGTACTTTTTTTGAAGAAAAGGCAGAGAACGACTGGTGGCTCAATGTCGACCTGCCACAATTCAGCGGTCGTATATATTTAAGCTATAAAGAAATTGGTGCGAAAAATAAATTTGATTCACTGGTAAATGACGCGTTTACCATGTCGTATAAGCAACATACATATAAAGCATCTGGTATAGAGCCACAACCTTTTGTTACGCCTAATAATATTGATGGTATTTATTTTACACTATCGGGCAATACGGCTACGGCTAACCAGTTTTTTTTAACGGATTCCACGAAGCATTTTTTGCGGGGTGCACTCTATTTTTATGCAACGCCCAATGAAGATTCCCTGAGTGTGGTGAATAATTTTGTGAAACAGGATATGCAGCACCTGATAAATACGCTGAAATGGAAATAAGAGTAGCCCAAACTTGTGGGTTTCTTACCCTTATGAGACTATCCTCTTCTGCTATTTTTTTCTTCTGCTCTCTTAGTAATAACTTTGAACAATGATAGTGATAGATAATATACTTGTGAGCGATGATGTAGTGGAAAAACAATTTGTTTGCGATCTTTCAAAATGCAAAGGCGGATGCTGCGAAGAAGGAGATGCAGGTGCTCCGCTTGAAGATGAAGAGCTGGATATTATTATTTCAGTATACGAAGACGTAAAACCATATATCCCTGAAGCGTCACTAATAGAGATAGAAAAGAAAGGGAAGTATGTTTATCACAAAGAATTTGGCTGGGTAACACCGACGCTTGGCAGCGATAGTGAAATATGTGTGTATGGTAAGCGGGATGAAAAAGGAGTAATTAAATGTGCATTTGAGCAGGCGTATTATGATGGTAAGATTTCGTGGAAGAAACCAATCAGTTGTCACTTGTTTCCAATAATAGCGAGTAAAGGGAAGCACGGTGATTATGAAAAGGTAAATTATGAGCCGCGCCAGAAGCTTTGTAATCCGGCTTGTGGGCTAGGAAAAAAACTAAAAGTACCGGTTTACGAATTTCTCAAAGAATCATTGGTAAGAAAATACGGCCAGGAATTTTATGATGTGTTGGAAACAATAGCAAAGAAAAAAGAAAAACAGGATTAGTATGTCTGAGCAATCTTCAATATTTGCCACAAAGAGTAAAGAAAAATCCGGTGACCGCGATCACCGGCGTACAATCAACTTTAATATTGGCAAATACAATGCGGTAGTACCGCAGGGTAAAAGCCAGTTTGCAGAGTTGTCTCAGGCAAGAGAAAGGGCCAAGAATACCAAATGGCGTGCAATTGAAAGCCTGGATTATTACCTTGAGCTATTTGAAAAAAATATTACAAAGCGCGGTGCAAAAGTTATTTGGGTAGAGAATGCGGAACAGGCGAATGAAGAAATATTGAAAATCTGCAAGGAGAAAAATTGCCGTACCCTGGTGAAGAGTAAGAGTATGGTAACTGAAGAGATTCATCTTAATGATTTTCTGTCAAAAAATAATATAGAAAGTGTAGAAACTGATTTAGGTGAGTACATACAGCAGTTAGACGAAGAGCCTCCTTATCATATAGTAACGCCGGCGATGCACAAAAGTAAAGAGGATGTTGCAAAATTGTTTGCAGATAAACTTGGAACCGATCCAACATTATCTCCGGAAGAATTAACATTGGTAGCAAGAGAAAAGTTGCGTGAAAAATATGTGCAGGCAGAAGTAGGAATAACAGGTGCCAATTTTATTGTTGCAGATATCGGAGCTATCGCTGTTACGGAAAACGAAGGAAATGCGAGATTGAGTTGTGCATGGCCTAAAACACATATCGCGGTTGTTGGTATTGAAAAGGTGATCCCGTCGATTAATGATCTTGCATTGTTCTGGCCATTGCTGGCTACGTTTGGTACGGGTCAAAGAATTACTTCTTACAATACAATTGTTGCCGGTCCGCGGCAGGAAAATGAAACAGATGGACCGGATGATATGTACGTAATATTATTAGATAATGGCCGCACAAACATTCTCGCAAATGAAAAATCGAGAGAAAGTTTGTATTGCATTCGTTGCGGTGCTTGTTTGAATGCATGTCCCGTATATAAAAATATTGGCGGTCATAGTTACTCTACTACTTATAGCGGTCCTATCGGTGCTGTTATTACCCCGCATCTTCGTGATCTTGGTGAATGGAAACACTTAAGTCATGCTTCTTCTCTTTGTGGCAACTGTACTGAAGTATGTGCGGTAAAAATTAACCTGCATGAGTTGTTATTGGAAAACCGCCATGAAGCAGCAGAGGAAGGTTTTGCACCATTTGCTGAAAAGATGGCATGGAAAATATGGAAAATAGCCATGCTACGCCGTGGCTGGATGAACCTTGCCAATGGAAACATAAAAGGAAAGGTTATCAATTCGATTGGCAAAGCATGGACACGGCACCGCAGCGACCTTGTGTTTCCAAAAAAATCATTTAACCAGCAGTGGAAAGATAAAAAAGGCAGGAGCTGATTATCTTCATGAAGTGATTGTTTACACGAATACCATAACTCCACGTCTCCGGTTTATTTTTGATTTCGTCGGAAAAGAAATCGGGAAGGAAAATTTTTTTACACTCACATCCGATATTACAATCTATAGGGAAAGTGATAAACCGAAATTCAATTATAGTAAGGAGCGAATAAGTGAGAATGAATTTTTTCTATCACCTCACGCTATTCTTTTTGAACAAGATATAAAACAGCAGCTGATTGCTTGTTTTGAAACAAATAACTACAGAGCTTTTTTTAAAACGAATGGAGATTTTCCGTTCGATATTTTTGCTGCTTCTTTTTATTTGCTGAGCCGGTATGAAGAGTATCTTCCCCATCAAAAAGATATGTATGGCCGGTATGCACATGAGAACTCACTAGCATACAAAGAGAATTTTCTCAAGATACCCCTGGTGAATGTTTGGATAAAAGATTTTAAAGAAATACTGAAAAGGAAATTTCCTTCTCCAGATAGCTATCGGAACCCTACTGGTATCGTTTTCTTTCCGACTTATGATATAGACCAGGCATATTCTTATAAACACAAACAGTTCTGGAGAAATGCAGGCGGCATTGCAAAATCGTTATTCAAATTGAGCTTTGGTGAACTGCGGGAAAGATGGGATGTAATGATGGGTAAAATCAAAGATCCATTTGATGCATATCAATGGATGGATCAACTGCACCAACGTTATTCATTAAAGCCATATTATTTTTTTATTATCGCGAAGAAAGCGGGAAAGTATGATAAGAATATTCCTCCTGGGAAAAAAGCGATGCAGGATTTAATACGGCATCATTTTTATAAATATCCTGTAGGTATACACCCGTCCTGGCAAAGTGGTGATGATAGCCAACTGATGAAAGAAGAAAAGAAAATGCTTGAAAGCATTACGGGAAATAAGGTTGTTTCTTCGCGGCAGCATTATATACGCTTTACATTGCCAGAAACCTTCCGGTATCTTATCGACTCTGAAATCGAATTTGATTTTTCGATGGGATATGGAAGTATTAATGGCTTCCGGGCTTCTGTTGCTTCTGCTTTTTACTGGTTTGACCTGGAAAAAAATGAACAGACAAAGCTATTATTGTACCCATTCTGCTACATGGATGCCAATAGTTATTTTGAACAACATTTTTCTCCGCAACAGGCGTATGATGAAATGATGTATTATTATAATACTGTAAAAGCTGTGAATGGGATAATGATTTCTATCTGGCACAATTCATTTTTAGGAACAGATAAAAAATATGCAGGCTGGAAAGAAGCATATGAAAAATTTATATCGAGGATTGCTTCTGCTTAAACACCTTCTGTTTCAGGTTGCGCAGGTGATGGTGTTTTATATGCTTTGTTTACAAGATACACACCGCCTAATGCTATCAATCCGCCAATTGCAATAAATATCGTCAATTTTTCACCGAAGATTATCCAGCCAAGGATCATGGCTACTATTGGATTGATATAAGCATAAATAGATGTCTGCTCTGTAGATAAATGTTGTAATGCATATAAATAAGCAATAAATGAAATAACAGATCCGAATACAACGAGGTAAGCAATAGCAAGCCATGATTGCCATGTTATAGCTGCTACAGGAATGGTATTGCCGGTGGCAGCCGAAATAACAAGCAGTGAAGTGCCCGATGTTACCATCTGAAGCCCTAAACTGAAATATGGGTTAAACTGTTCGGCTTTTTTCTTGGTATAGGTAGTACCAAGCGCCCATGACCAGGTAGCAATAAGCGATAAGAAAATACCGAAACGGAAACTACTATTTCCAAAATCAGCAAGGTGTTCATAGAAAATAATACAAACACCACTGAACCCAATCAACAAACCGATAACTGCTTTTGAAGGCGGTTTAGATTTTGAACCGAGTAAGCTGATAACAACCAGCCATAAGGGAAATATAGCACCGATTATTGCAGCAAGTCCTGCAGAAATATATTTTACTCCCCAGGTAGTAAGCCCGTTACTAAGCAGAAAATTTAAATAACCCAGTATAATGATTGTTTGCCATTGTTTGCGGTTGGGCCATTTTTCACCGCGAATGAGAAAGAAGACAACATAGCACAAACCACCGAGAAACTGTCGTATGCCTGCTAATTGCAGTGGCGGCATATATAGAATACCTTGTTTCGAAGCAATCCATGTAGTGCCCCAGAAAAAACAGACTAGGGCTAAACAAAAAATGGCTTTCGCTTTGCTACCTTTTTTGTGAATAGTTAACGGGTTGAGTACGGATAATTGTTTGATAGAATCACCCGTCTGGGCTAAGGTTTTATTTATATCAAAAATTGACATTCAAATCCGATCTTCTTGGTAACGTCAGTTATGTAAAAACCAATTTCCAATTTCTTCATTAATCCCCTCGATCCAATAAATCTTAGTTCTACTAATGTTTAAAATGCCTCATCCCCGTTATCACCATCGCCAGTTTATTTTCCACGCAATATTCAATTGAATCCTTATCGCGTACGGAGCCACCCGGTTGAATGAATGCAGTAATGCCTGCTTCATGTCCCATTTTCACACAATCATTGAACGGAAAGAATGCATCACTTGCCAATACCGCATCTTTGAGATCAAAATTAAATTGCCTTGCTTTTTCAACAGCCTGGCGAAGGGAATCAATACGGCTTGTTTGTCCGCAGCCTTTACCAACCAGTTGTTTATTTTTTACCAATGCAATTGCATTTGATTTTAAATGTTTGCAAACAAGATTTGCAAATGCCAGGTTTTCTTTTTCGGCTTTGTTGCATTCCCTGCCACCTACTTCTTTCCACTCAATAAAGTTTCCTTTATCAACTCCTTGTACCAATACACCATTCAACACAGATTTATATTGCTCGCTATTGGCGGGCTGCGTTTTCAATTGCAGCAATATCCTGTTCTTTTTTGATTTCAGTATTGCAAGTGCATCCTCGTTAAAGGAAGGAGCGATTAATACTTCAAAGAAAATTTCATTGATAGCATCTGCAGTGGCTTTATCAATGGTGCCGTTGCAAACCAATACACCACCAAATGCACTTTCTGGATCGCCTGCAAGTGCGGCGTCCCAGCTTTCTTTTACAGTTGCCCGTTGCGCAATGCCACAAACATTGGTGTGTTTGATTATTGCAAATGTCTTATCATTCTTGTCATCAGAAAATTCTTCTATCAACTGCATAGCCGCATCTACATCAACCAGATTATTATAAGAAAGTTCTTTACCGTTTAGTTGATCGAATAGTTTATTTAAATCGCCATAAAATACGCCGGACTGATGCGGATTTTCGCCATAACGCATTGCTTTCGGGTTTGTGACAGATTCCAGGAAGTACAATGATTCGGAAGATTTGAAATATTTGGCGATAGCTACATCATAATGTGCTACTACTTCAAATGCTTTGGCCGCGAAACTCCTTCGTTGTGCGATAGTCGTTTCACCTTTTTGTTCTTTCAGTAGTTTTTCAAGCTCAGCGTAATCTTTTTTTGCAGCCACTACCACTACATCCCGGAAATTTTTTGCCGCACCGCGGATCATAGAAGGGCCGCCAATGTCTATTTTCTCAATGATTAATTTTTCTTCGCTTGTTGATGCTACTGTTTCTTCAAACGGATAGAGATCTACAATAACAAGATCAATCTCAGGAATATTGTATTGTTTCATTTCCTGTAAATGTGTAGCGTCATCTCTTTTTCCAAGAATACCGCCAAATACAGAAGGATGTAAAGTCTTTACCCGCCCGCCCAATATAGAAGGGTAGCTGGTAAGGTTTTCAACCGGTACTACTTTTATTCCCAGTTGCTCAATAAACTGTTGCGTGCCACCTGTTGAATAGATAGTTATTCCGAGACTTGATAGCTCTTTTACAATATTTTCCAGCCCGTCTTTGTAAAAAACGGATATTAAAGCAGATTGAATTTTTTTATTCATAATGTTGTGAGAAGTGCCTGCTATATACAGGTCTTTTTTAAAGAAGCCGCAAAGGTAAGTTACCGGAGCTTCATCACAAAAGCTCCTTTTTCACTTACATCATGCCATGGAATATGTAGTGAATCGCAATCTTTTTTCCAGTATTTCGATTTCCACGCCGGTACAGAGCCATCAATTACAACCTGGTGTAAAGAAATATTTTTTGCAAGGGTTGATATATACAATTTAGGATTACCAGAGAGTACGAGCAGGTCTATTTCGGGTTTTTCACTAGGTAAGCTTTTAAAATTTGTTTTTTCATCAAGCATCATAATTTTCTTGTCTCCACAGGATATGTATTTTCCATGATGTGAAAAATTATTATCGAATGATTCTTGAACACGGTTTAATATTCTTGAGGGTTTTAAATGAAAGTTCCTGGCAAAATCATCCGAGTACAAACTAGCATCTCCTATAAAATGGTATTTATTTCCCTCAATAATGTCAATCGCTTTTTTGCCAGGCACGTTATACACAATTAGTTTTTGTTGCTGTTGTGCTTGTGTAAATGAAACAGTACGTAATAAAACAAAACCCAATAAAGCGATTAGGCCTGCAATCAATCCTTTCTTTTGTTTTTCCAGCAACCAGTAACTTATAAAGGCAGTAGCAAGTAGAAGCATTAAGGTTTGAGTTAAATTGACTTGCAATCCATCCCATAAAGAAAATGGCAAAGCCTCTACACGTTCTATCCAGGTATTCATGAACCAAATCATTCCTGAAATAATTTTGCCAGTAATAATAGCCGCGGCAGGAATAAAAGAAATGATACAAAGTAAAATTTCCCCAAGCAATATGAGGCTGGATACAGGTACCGCAATAAAATTTGTAAGCAGGAAATAATTGGGAAACTGGTGAAAATGAAAAACACTCAAAGGAACAGTCAGTATTTGCGCAGCAATAGTAACTGCTGTCATTTTCCAGAGAAAGTCGAGCGACTTATTTTGTATGAAGAACCAGTTATATACCGGCTGCATAAAAATTACAATGCTCAATACTGCTGCGTAAGAAAGCTGGAACCCGACATCCCATAGCCAGAAAGGGTTGTAGCAAAGCAGCAGGAAAGCTGAAGCAGCCAAACTATTATATATTGATGCTTTCCGGTTGAGACCTTCTCCAATTACAATGCAGGTAAACATAACTGCCGAGCGAAGGACAGATGGTTGCGCGCCGGCGAGTAAACTGAAGAGCCAAAGCCCGGCAATAATCAGTACTGGCCTTAACCATTGAATACTCTTTTTTCGCTGCAATGGCTTTAATAAATTAACAAGTAGCCAGTAAATCAACCCAAGATGTAAACCTGAAATTGCAATAATGTGAACAACACCGGTGTTGGAATAAGACTGCACCAATGTTTTGTCCAGGTCATCTTTATAACCAATTAATAATGCTTCAGCTAGTCCTTTTTCCTTTTCGCCGGGAATATATTTGCGAAGAACGGCAAGGACATTTTTCCGGATACTATTTATAAACCGGGGTAAAAAAGACTCATTTCGCTCATCAGATACCTGGTAATCTTTATAAGTAAGATAAGCCTGGTGTGTAATTCCTTTGAAAAGGCAATACCTGTTATAGTCAAAGCTTCCGGGGTTACCTGTGCTTTTAATAGGTTGTGGCAGTTTGGTAAATGAAATTATTGAGCCCTGGCTAAGAGATGAAGGAAACGAGTCAATTGAAAAATAAAGAATCAATCTGCCCTTTTTATTGATTAGTTTCCCATTTTCAGTTATATAATTTATTTCTGCTTCTGCTTTATATGATTTCGTTTTTTGTATAGGGTTTTCAG
>JAEUVI010000416.1 GCA_016787105.1 Chitinophagaceae bacterium
AAATGGAAGCTTAAATGTGGAGGGCTTTAATTGCATGAAAACGGTACCGGTCGTTGTACCAAACAATGGGTCTGTAGTGATATTTCCAAGAAAGTGCGTTTCTGCCGCCCCAAGTCGTATCGAATCAGGTTCCTTTGCAGGGTTAGTCAATGAAAAAATATCATTGTATGCTTCCACATCAAGGATGGTATCGAATGTTGTAATATTATCTACAGCCGGTATCAGGCTGCCACCCAATAAAGATGATTCATTGATTTTTTTACAGGAGAGAAAAGAAACGACAAAAACTATAAACACACCAGCGGAGAAGGCCAATTTTCTGCTTATCACAAATAGAATATTAATGATTAGTTTTTAGTTATTTCCTCTTTAGAGGAAGTTACCGGGATTTACCTCGCCGCAAGATCGTTATACAGTTGTAAATAGTCTGTTAAATCTGATTCTTCGTTATAAGGCAGGGTTTTTTTGCCCCTTACTTTTGAAAACTCGTCCAGCAGTTTTTTATCTACTTTTTCAGCGCCGAAAGTAATAGCATCTGCATAAGTAGCCCCTCCACGGAACATTGCAGTATTATTCGCTTCTTTAAAAACCTCCAGATCTTTCTCTTTTAATGAAGCATGAATCAGCGCTTTTTTTACAAAATCGCTGCCGAGCTTTTCTTTGAATGTATTTTGACCGATAGTATAAATAATCTTACTATGAGAGAAAACAGGCTCTTTCTTATATACTGTTTTCAGGTAGGCTGGTATCAGGCCGGTCATCCATCCGCTGCAATGGATGATATCAGGAGGCCATCCGAACTTTTTTACGGTTTCTAAAGCGCCTTTACAAAAGAAAATAGTACGCAGCCCATTATCATCAAACCATTTTTCGTTCTCATCATTGAAGACAAATTTCCGCTTGAACAAATCTTCGTTGTCAAGGAAATAAACCTGCAGGCGTGCATTAGGAAGCGATGCCACTTTAATCTGTAGCGGCATATCATCATTATCAACAGATACATTAATACCTGATAAGCGCACCACTTCGTGCAGGCGGTGACGGCGCTCATTGATAACGCCGAACCGGGGCATTATGCACCGAACTTCCAATCCGCTGTCATTCGCTTTTATAGCAAGCTTATTTACAATCTCTGAAAACTCTGTCAACTCAAGATAAGGAGACATTTCATTGGCAATAAATAAAATTCTTTTCTTTGCTGACATCTTTGTCCCGTTTAGTTTAGCGTGAGGCCTGGCACAAAAAAACAGGCACAGGCAAAAAACAAGGGCGCAAAGGTAACTAAATATTCCTAATATCGAATCTCACATTGGGTTTCGGCCCGTTTGCAGCATATGATTATATTTAAAAAAGCAGATGATATCCAGTTTTTTTTGAAGGATAAAGCCGCTTTAACAGGTTTTGTACCTACAATGGGAGCCTTGCATAGCGGCCATATTTCACTCATCAACGCCTCCAGGCAAGCCAATGCCTATACCGTTTGCAGCATATTTGTAAACCCGGTACAATTCAACGATCCAAAAGATTATGACAAGTACCCAATTACAATTGAAAAAGATATCCTGATGCTGGAACAGGCAGGCTGCGATATTTTGTTTTTGCCTTCCGTTCATGAAATTTATCCACAAGGCACACAACTGGAGAAAAAATACAATCTCGGCTATCTTGAAACGGTGCTGGAAGGAAAATACCGGCCAGGTCATTTCCAGGGCGTGTGTATGGTTATAGACCGGCTATTAAGTATTGTTACCTGCAGTAATTTATATATCGGTCAAAAAGATTACCAGCAGTGTATGGTGATAAAAAAACTGGTTGAACTGAAAAATTTACAGTTATCAGTGAATGTAAACATATGTGCTACCCTTCGGGAAAAAGATGGCCTGGCTATGAGCAGCAGGAATATGCGGCTCAACGAAGATGAACGAAAAAAAGCAGTTACAATTTACCAGGTACTTGAATACTTAAAGAAGAACTACACAGCGGAAAACCTGAAACAGCTCAAATCAAATGCGGAAGAAATGCTGAAAGA
Source organism: Chitinophagaceae bacterium (assembly GCA_016787105.1). Taxonomy (GTDB): domain Bacteria; phylum Bacteroidota; class Bacteroidia; order Chitinophagales; family Chitinophagaceae; genus JAFDYH01. The sequence goes on from JAEUVI010000416.1 coordinate 2,030, forward strand.
AAACGGTTTTAAGCCTGATTATGTGGAAATAGCCGATGCTGAAAATTTATCTGCTATCAGTGAGTGGGACGGAAAAGCAAAAATAGTAGCACTGGTAGCTGCGTTTCTGAATGAAGTGCGCCTGATAGATAATATGGTTTTAAATTAAAACGTATCTGCAAAAAAATTACTCAAAAAGAAATCGCTTACTTTTGCCGGTTATGGAAATTGAAGTATTGAAATCCAAAATACACAGGGCCGTTATTACAGAGGCAAATCTTAATTATGTTGGCAGCATCACCCTGGATGAAGACCTGATGAATGCTGCTAATATTATAGAAAATGAAAAAGTACAGGTAGTAAATGTAAATAATGGAGAACGCCTGGAAACATATGTAATCCGGGGCAAAAGAGGTTCCGGCATCTGTTGCCTCAATGGCCCGGCGGCACGCAAAGGCATGGTAGGTGACGTGGTAGTTGTTATCTCTTATGCCAATATGGATTTTGAAGAAGCGAAAAATTTCAAACCCTGGATTGTATTTCCAAAAGAAGGAAACAAATTATAATCCCTTTCGTTATAAAGAATAAGATACTGATCGTTTACTTTGTCTTTACAACCTAATCCTACAGTTTATTTTCAGCACGATGAAAAAAGGGATCCTCACCATATTGAAATATCTTTTTTTTCTTGGGCTGGGTGTTTTTTTCGCATGGCTTTCAGTGAAAGATATCGACGCGGAACGCCGGCAGCATATCAAATCGTCTCTTACTCAATCAAAACAATGGCTTTTTGTACCGGTTGTTTTCATGTTGCTTATTGCCCACTATAGCCGTGCACTGCGATGGAAAATACTGATGGAGCCACTGGGTTACAAGCCTTCCAACTTCAACACTTTTGCCGCTGTAATGATTGGTTATCTTGTTAACATGGGCGTTCCAAGATTGGGGGAAGTAGTAAAATGCACCATACTTGCCCGCTACGAAAAAATCCGGGCTGATAAGCTGGTGGGTACTATCGTAGCAGAAAGGGCCATTGATCTCATCTGTCTTATCATTGTTTTTGTACTTACATTAATAACACAGGGCGATATTATCGGTGGGTTCATGCAGCAACGCTTTGCAGTATTTTTCAGCGATAAAACCGGCCATCTTTCTACGCTGAAAATTTCATTAGCTATTGGCATTAGTATACTGCTGATACTGATTGTATACTTTATATTGAAACGGTTTGGCCACATAGATGTGGTCCTAAAAATAAAAGGAGTTATGAAAGGCGTATGGCATGGACTTACCAGCATACGGCTTATAAAACATAAAGGGATATTTATTTTTCACACCCTCCTGATCTGGTCACTCTACCTTGCCAGTACTCTTATTGGCCTGCATGCATTAAAGGAAACAAGCCATCTGGGTATTACAGGCGCATTGTCTGTTTTATCGGTTGGAAGTATCGGCATGATCCTTACACCAGGTGGTATCGGCGCATATCCCCTGCTGGTAGCACAATTGATCGGGTTATATGGCCTCGAGGCTGACAGTGTAGGAACAGCCTTGGGCTGGTTGCTTTGGTCTGCTCAAACAGTTATTATTATCGCTGGTGGCCTTGTATTTTTTGCCCTTTTGTCTGCATTCAATAAAAACAAAGTATAACTATTAGTAAAAACTTAATATCCTCCAATAGCATTGTTGCCTAATTTTATACAAATCAGAAAAAAGGGGCATGCCGCAAAAAACAAAGATTATTCCGCGAGACATCAGTTGGCTTTCTTTCAATGGCAGGGTGCTGCAGGAGGCTGCCGATCCTACCGTTCCCCTGCGGGAGCGTATCCGCTTTCTTGGTATTTTTTCAAATAACATGGATGAATTTTTTCGTGTTCGTGTAGCTACATTGAAGCGAATGGTTCAGTTTACCAACAAAAAAGAAAAATCAAAACTGAACATGCACCTGGAAACGGACCCTGAAAAAATTTTAGGTGATATTCTTACAGCCGTTTTGAACCAGCAAACTGAGTTTAACCGAATCTGGGAAAATATACTGGAAGAATTAAAGGCTGAAAAAATATTCCTGGTAACGGAAAAAGAGTTGAATAAGGAACAGCAGGAATTTGTTCGCAAATATTATGAAGACGAAGCCAGCGCCAATGTAATTCCGCTGATGATTGAAAGCATACCAGAGTTTCCTTTTCTTCGCGATAAGTCAATTTATCTCGGCGTAGTAATGTGGAAAAAAAATAGTCCGCAGAAAAGAAAATACG
>JAEUVI010000432.1 GCA_016787105.1 Chitinophagaceae bacterium
GGTAAGCAGGTATAACCAGCATAATCAGACTGCACTCATTTACCTCGAAGCCGCATACAAAGCTGGTAATACAGAGCTGGCAGATAAGATAGGTAAAGCAATCCGTAAAGATCTGGAGCAGCAGAAGAAATATTATGACTATCTGCATACAGAAAGAGAATCATTGTATAATTCTGTTGGACTGGAAGACCAGGTTAACAATATTGTATTATCTATTCTTGACCAGGTAGAGCAGGCGTATGGTAAAGCAAAAGCTGTTACGCCGAACGAAAACAGCGGTACTATTACCAACAGTGCCCAGGAAAATAAACCGGATAGCGGTCAGAAAAAAGACAGTAACAAATAAACTTGACTGAATAATGAAAGCCCCCCGATAGAGTTGTCGGGGGGCTTTTTTATTTGAACAAAGTCTTCTTTAAGTTGTTGTTAACAGTCATAAGGCACTTACAGATTTATCGTAACTTGTTACAGAATCTGGTACTGAATCGGAAAACAGAAAGAAACTCTCCACACACAAAGCTTTCCTGTTTCCTGTATTTAGCCTTACGATGAAATAATATGAAAGGTTTTCATTTTACAAAATATGATCCCAATGCAAGTGGCAAAACCCGCTTTGAACAATTGCTGGATATTTTCATGCAGATGCTTACCTATACCAATGGTGATGTAGGTGAAGCAATGTCGTGGATGAATGAACTGGATAAACAATACCAGCTTACAGATGATGAATATGGCATGGGTGATTTTATTGAAGAGCTGAAAGAGAAAGGATATATCACTGAAGATAACCAGAGAGGTGAGATAAAAATAACACCGAAAACAGAACAGGGTATCCGGAGGAAAAGCCTGGAAGAAATTTTCGGTAAGCTAAAAAAAACAAAGCAGGGCGATCACCGGACATTCAAACCCGGACAAGGTGATGAAATAAATCCTGAATCGCGACCATTTCAGTTTGGCGATATGCTGGAGCAGATTGATTTTACTGAATCCATCCGCAATGCGCAGATCAATCATGGCGTGGAAAGTTTTATGATGCAGGAAGATGATTTGAGTATACGCGAAACGGATTTCAAATCGCAAACATCCACTGTATTGATGATTGATATTTCACACTCGATGATTTTATACGGGGAAGATCGCATAACTCCTGCGAAAAAAGTGGCGATGGCATTGAGTGAACTGATCACAACAAAATATCCAAAAGATACATTGGATATAGTTGTATTCGGCAATGATGCCTGGCCGGTAGAAATAAAAGATCTGCCTTACCTGCAGGTGGGGCCATATCATACCAATACAGTAGCCGGACTGGAACTTGCGATGGATATTCTGAGAAGAAGAAAGAACCCGAACAAACAGATATTTATGATTACCGATGGCAAGCCGACCTGTTTAAAAATCGGCAAACGATATTATAAAAACAGTTTTGGCCTTGACAGGAAGGTAGTAAACCGTTGCATGAACCTGGCAGCGCAATGTAAAAAACTGAAAATACCAATCACCACTTTTATGATTGCTACCGACCCTTATCTCCAGAAATTTGTACAAGAATTTACTGAAATGAATCATGGTAAAGCATTC
>JAEUVI010000444.1 GCA_016787105.1 Chitinophagaceae bacterium
ATGCTGTCATGCCAGATTTTAGTTTGCTTTTCGTGATCGGTATTGATGAAATGCTCCAGCGCTACATACATGCCAATGATTTCTTCCTTATTAATCTTCATACCACGTCCGATATTTGCGCCACGTGGCGGCATGGATAAGCGAGCTGCTGCAATCAGGTTCTTTTTTCCCATGAGTATGCCTGCACTCTGTGGCCCGCGCATTGCTTTTCCCCCGGAAACACAAACGAGATCAAATCCCATTTCATTAAACTTCCACAGATTGGTTACCGGTGGTACATCGGCAGCCATGTCGATCATTGTAGGAATATTATATTTTTTTCCCAGGGCTACCCATTGCTCATGTGTTATCTGTCCTTTGTCTGATTGAATGTTCAGGAACCAGAGCAAGGCAGTATTATCATTAATCGCTTTTTCCACATCAGCGATCGTTTCTACATATACGACTTTACAACCTGTATTGGTAAGCGCCTGCGCGTAGCCTACATTATGACCTTTCTGCATGATCACTTCCGATTTCATGCCGGTGCCTTCTATATGTGGCAGCTTCGCGGCTTTGTCGGCATCCATACCTGTTAATACACCTGCAAGGCCAAGTGTCATTGCAGAAAAACAGCCAGCAGTAACTACAGCAGATTCTGCTTTTGTAAGGGCTGCTATTTTTTCGCCTACTTTATCCTGTACTTCATCGAGGAGACAAAATTCTTTTGATGAGCTTTCCCATGCTTCTACTACTTCATCCTGCATCAACGAGCCTGTCATAAAAGTATAGGTGCCCGCTGCATTGATGAATGTGCGGATGCCTAATTCTTTAAAAATATTTCGTTTGGCGGGAGAGGGGTTTGCATTGGCAGATTGGGAAGGAATTAAAGCGCTTGTTAATCCTCCTGCAAATGGCAAAAGCCCCAGTCTTTTTAAAATATCCCTGCGTTTCATTTTTGATTGGTTTTAAATAAGCAGTTGGTCAAAGAATTAATTAATGATAGCAATACAATCCATTTCTACCAGTGAATCGCCGGGTACACCACCTTTTGCTACTGCTACAGTAGTACGCACGGGAGGTTTTGGACCAAAGCGGCCTTTGAAAACTTCGTTCATGCCTTTGTAATCTGCTATATCATTCAGGTAAACATTTACCTTTAATACTTTGTCCATGGAGGAGCCGGCTTTTATTAACTCAGCTTCCATTTCTTTCAATACGATTTCGGTATGCGCTTTGATTTCGAAAGGCGCAACGTGTGCTCCTTTGCCTGCTATATATACAAGGCCCCCATATTTTGTATGACCAGAGAAAAGCGGAACATCCTGGTCATATTCAATATTGCCTGCTTCTTTTTCATCGTTTACAGGAGAAGTGTTGTCCATTGCTTTCGCAGCAGCACCGAAGCCTGCTACACCTGCGATTGATGCGAATAATTTCTTCAATACAGAACGGCGTTGTGTTTGCATAGTTGAGTGTATTATTAAGTTATTAAATAGCGAAATGGTACTGTTTTTTTACAGACTATTGAGTCAGGACGTAATACTATCACGGCAGCGTTGCAAGTACACAAATTAAAGTGACACACGAAGCCGGGAAAACAGGATGCTTGGAATGGTAAATTCTAACCGTAAAATAATTCATCTGCGCTACATATAGCGCAGATGAATCAATTATTTAAAAACAAATACAAGGCGCAAACGTTTGCCTGTTTTTTTCCGAACTGTTTATATTATCGAAATTTTTGACTTTGGTTTTTGTCTTTAAACCCTTTTCCATTAAATGCTTCGCATCGACAAACAAAATGAAGCCATTTTCAATTGAGCTATTGATATTTTGTTTACTCATCAGACCATATAATTGGCTGCGTGATTATTTTATAACATCCGCAAGAACTAAAAATATGATGTAGGGGGGATGAATTATTACTATTATACTTCTGTTGCGCCTGTCCTAATAATATCGGTGTCGAGACACAGCGTGTACGTTCTGTTCATTACTAGCTTTT
>JAEUVI010000461.1 GCA_016787105.1 Chitinophagaceae bacterium
AACGATGACTTCAAAGCTCAGCAAAAAAAGTACACCAGTTTTATTACTGAGAACGGTGGAAAAATAGTGGCAGAAAATGCCTGGGGCCTTAAATCACTGGCGTATCCCATCCAGAAAAAAACTACAGGTTTGTACTGGGTACTGGAATTTATTGCGCCATCCGACTTCAACGAAAAGCTGAAAATCCAGCTTTTACGTGACGAATCAGTATTGCGTCACATGATTACCAAACTCGATAAATACGCCGTCGAGTATAACCAGAAAAAGAGAAGTGGCGTACCTACAGGAAACGAAAAAGCAGTGGAGGCTTAAGACATGGCAAAAGCAAATGAAATAAAATACCTGACCGCCATAAAAAGCGACAAAAGGGTAAAAAAATACTGCCGTTTCAAGAAATACGGAATCAAATACATTGATTATAAAGATGTGGAGTTCCTGAAGAAATTTCTGAATGAGCAAGGTAAACTTCTTCCCCGCCGCCTTTCTGGTAATTCACTGAAATACCAGCGCAAAGTGTCGGATGCTGTGAAGAAAGCCCGCCAGATGGCATTATTGCCTTACGTAACAGATCTTTTAAAATAACCTCACCCTAATCCCGCAATATTGTGGGTGACAGTCTGCCGATGCGCAACTGGGTTGGTGAACAAAAAAGAATACAATGGATGTAATATTAATACAGGACGTAGATAACCTCGGTGCAGCCCACGAAGTGGTAAAGGTGCGCAATGGTTATGCCCGCAACTTTTTAATTCCCCGCAAATTCGCCGTGGAAGCTAATCCCGGCAATATGAAGCAACTGGAAGAAAAAGTAAAACTGAAACTGAAGAAAGAAGCGAAAATGCTCGCTGAAATAAACAGTGTAATCGCAAAACTGAATGAATCGCCTTTGAAAATCGGTGCAAAAACCGGCACAAGCGGCAAAATATTCGGAAGTGTGACTACATTGCAAATCAGTCGCGCTATCCGTGAGCAGAAAGGTTATGAAATAGACCGTAAGAAAATCAGTTTCCCTGATGAAATCAAGGAACTGGGAACTTACAAAGCTCACATTGATTTCGGCAACAGCAAAACAGCTGATGTAGAGTTTGAGGTAGTAGCAGAATAAAACGTACAAGACACGATCATCATAAGGCCTTTCCGCTCTGCGGGAAGGCTTTTTTATTATTTCGGCAGGTAACTATCCCGCAAAAGCCAGCATCACTTATCAGGATGGCTGCCCGGAAAAGCCCGCCTATAGGTGGTTTCAAAAGATATTTCACAATTTATGTTTGAAAAATACGTTACTTTGTCTTGAGTTTGGTGTCCATTACAGTTTCACAAGTCCTGAACGTTCGGTTTTCATGTCAATGTTCATCGGTTACTGTTTACTGTTAACACTTATTATTTTTTAAAATTTCTCAGAAAATGAACATTTACGTAGGAAACCTTAGTTGGGGTCTGAAAGATCAGGACCTGGCCAACATGTTTGCATCCTTTGGCGAAGTTGCATCTGCCAAAATTGTTACCGACAAATTCACACAACGCAGCAAAGGCTTCGGCTTTGTTGAAATGCCTAATGATGCGGAAGCACAGGCAGCAATTGCACAACTCAACGGATCAGAAGTTGAGGGTCGCAATCTTGTTGTGAATGAAAGCCGTCCTAAACAAGAAGGCGGTGGCGGCGGAGGCTTTAAGAAAAAGAGCTTTGGCGGCGGCGGTGGCGGCTTTAAAAAAGGCGGCGGCGGCGGTTATAACAAAGGCGGCGGCGGCGGTTACAACCGTGACCGTGGCGGATACAGAGACGATTATTAATCTTCAAAATATTCACTGCGCTTTTAAAAGTCTGGACTGTTGTTCCGGACTTTTTTATTTTACTGTCTACTCATAATTATCTTCATCACAGCTTTTTCAAACCGATTCACTTTAATAATCGTATTCAACTTTTAAAACCCTGAATGCTGGCAACAATCTTTTTTAAATTAAGCCAGAAAATATTTCTGCCGTAAAGGTTTTACGCACAATAATTAACAGCAAAGAAGTGTTTACATATAACAAGAAAGGCGATTAACAAGCCGCAAACCACCTGACAGGCACTTTCACAATGCAAGGGAATTTCGTAACAACTTCACTTACAAGCTGATTCTTAAACCATCCGACCCGTCTCATTAGAAAGTAATTAAATTTTATAAACATTGCCCCCGCTTTCGCATAATAGGGCTAAATTGTTCATACCCGATGAAACAATAGTTTATTCATAAAACCATACGACATGCTGACTGTAATCATACCCGCACTGAATGAAGAAAAGACCATTGGCAGCGTTGTCAGGTTTTGCTTTAAATCGCAAGGGATAAGCGAAGTAATTGTAATAGACGATACATCTGAAGATAATACAGTAAAGATTGCACAGGAAGCCGGCGCCAAAGTAATCGTCAGCAAACAAAGAGGAAAGGGTATCTCTATGAAAGATGGCATTCAAAATGCCACAAATGAATTGATTATTTTTCTTGATGCCGATATAGATCCCTATCCCGAACGTACAATTGAAAATCTTACCGCACCGCTACTAAATAATGAAGCTGATTTTGTAAAAGGATCATTTGCAAGAAATGCCGGACGTGTTACCGAATTGGTAGCAAAACCCTTATTGAATATTCTTTTTCCCGGACTTTCTGCCTTTTCCCAACCGCTAAGCGGGATGATTGCTGGTAAAAAATCTTTTTTCAAAAAAATAGAATTCTTTAATGACTATGGTGTTGATATCGGGATATTGATAGACATGTATCTTATGAAGGCAAGGGTGAAAGAAGTAAATATTGGCTATATAGAAAATAAAAGCAAACCCTGGGAAGCTTTGGGAAAAATGAGTAAGGAAGTTTCGCAAGCAATCATCCATAAAGCACAACGTCAACAGGGAGGTGTAACCGAAGCAGATGTAAAATCGCTTGAAACCATCAACCGTGAAATGAATAATGTGCTGAAAGAAGAACTGACTGTTTTTCATAAAATGGCCATTTTCGATATGGATGATACCATATTGAAAGGACGCTTTATAAATGAATGTGCCCGAAAATTCAGGTTCATCGCGCAGCTAGAAGACCTGCGTGCAGGAGAAAAAGATCCAATTATACTTACAAAACGAATAGGTGTGTTGCTAAAAGATCGGACAATGGATGACTTGTTGAATATCATCAGTGAAATAGAAATGGTTGAAGATATTCACCATGTTGTAAGGGGGCTGAAAGAAAAAGGTTATATCATCGGAATTATCAGTAGTAGTTATACATTGATAACCAATTATGTGAGGCAAAAGATAGGAGCAGACTTCTCTTTGGCATACCAATTGGAGTTCATAGAAGGAAAGGCGACGGGGGAAGTGAGTTTACCTTATTATTTCTTTGGTTCGCCAGATAGCATATGCGGCCATGCATTTTGCAAAACCAATGCGCTGCAATATGCCTGTGAAAAATACAATGTATCGTTTAAGAATTGCATAGCAGTTGGCGATAGTGCGGACGACAGATGTATGGTAGGGCACTCGGGAAAAGGTTTCGCATTTGTAACGGATGACGAAATACTAAAACAGGTAGCATTCCGATCAATTAAAGAAAGAAAATTTGAAACACTTTTAGAACTTGCTTAAATAAACATATTATGAAGTTGAATTTTGTAAATCTATAAAACCAAGCCTATGCCAAATCAATTATACAATATTCTTGTTCCCATCGATTTTACCGGCAAAAATAAATGGGCTATTGCCAAAGCGATCGAACTGGCAAACAGTTTTCATTGCAATATTCATCTAGTTCACATTTTACATAAGCCGGTAATACCTTTTATTCCTGTTGATAAAACAGATTTTACACCCTACGAATCAACATCTGATTTACACGAATGCAGGAAAAAACTGGAAGCACTTAAATCATTATACAGCAACCAGCTTTGCGGTGCTGGTAAAATTGAAATAAGTGTAGTACAGGGAACTCAACGAAAAATGCTGCCAAAATATATTGGCCAGTACGAAATGGATCTAGTAGTAACAGGCCTGTCAAAATTTAACCTGCTGCAACGCATTATTTCATCTGTATCTATCAGCCGTCTTGTAAGAAAAACAAATATTCCCGTGCTGGCGGTGCGCTCAAGCGGGTTAATCAGCCATTTCAAAAAAATTGTATTGCCGCTATATGATAATATCCCATTGCGCAGTATAAAAATGGCAACAATGCTCGGCAGGCATTTCAAATCAACTATATACCTCGTATCATTGAGAAATAATGAGCCGGGTCATGTAAATATTCTTAGCAACACGCTGGAAGTAATTCAAAGCCTTTCTACAATACCAGTTCAATCAATCTTGCTTGAAGGAAAGAACCTTGCAAAAAGCACATTAAATTTTTCTAAAAAAATAAATGCTGATTTAATAATGGTAAACCCGGTAAAAGAATTTCGGCTGCCGGGGTTATGGAACAGGATTACCAATAAATTTATTTCATATGGTACAAACATACCAGTGATTACGATGGAACAGAAACCATCAGAATAATAACGACATTTATTCGCGACGGTATATAAAACTAATGATGCCATGCTATCCCGGCATGGCATCATTCATTAATAGCTGATTGGTTATTGAACCACTTTTATCACTCCTGCCCCATTGTAGGAATGATACTCTCCGTTATACATCGCATCGGCACTTACCGGCCCCATCTTATACTGGCCCGGTGAAACAGCACGAACCGCGTAATAATAGGTTTGCTTGTTGTAATCAGCATCTACAAAGAAGTGAATACGATCGTCCCGCACATCCAGCGCTGTAGGAGTAGATGCGTCTTTTATCCAATCCATTCCGGGTATTTCTTTTGTCCGTGGATTTTCTATTTCAAAACCCGCTGGCAGCAAATCAGTGATTACCACATTTTCTACCGGTGTAGAGTATGAACGCTCCAACGTTATCCCGATAACCACAAGGTCATTTTGCTTAAAAGTATTGCCCGTAATCACTTTACCATACCTGTCATAAAAACGTTTTCTTACTTTTAAATAGCTGTCTTCTTCTTTATATGCACCGCTTGCGCTGATGCCTTCAGCTTCCCAGAAATAGTAAAGACGGCCATTACCTTTTGTTACAATTTCAACATTATTTGATTGCAACGCATTCCTGTCTCCTTTCCATTGGCCCCCATCTATCTTTGCCACAACCTTACCATTTACTTTCACTTCAGCGGTAATGTCTGATTTGTTTGCAGTCTTTGCAATTTTACCCAATGCCAGGAATGCAAAAGCACGCTCCTGTGTACTCAACCAATACCTTGTCTTCAATTTATCGCTGACGTGTTTTGCCATTATCCCTATTTGCGCATTTGATGGATCCGTATCAATCAATGCATTTAACGCAATGGCTTCATCCCTTACATCAGAGTAATAACTGCCTCCTGTCTGTGCAATTGATTCTTCACCGCTAAACGACGCGGGCAACATTGCATTGAATGATTTTTTATCCCCAGCCACTGCATATGCTGCAGATAATAAATACCGGCTGTCCAATGCCAATATATTCGGATTTGCTTTGTAATAATTCATAGCCGGTACATTCGCTTTCCCGGCTATTGCCAGCACGTATAAACCATACGCAACTTCTTTAGGTGCTATTTTCCTGTTTTGATTACGATTATAATAATAAGTAATCAATTCCTTATTCTTTAATCGTCCTGAAATATACCCCAGCATTGTTTCGAGCAAACTATTATCTACATCAAACCCTGCCTTCTTTGCTTCCAGCAGGAAATGAGCGGAATAAATGGTAGTCCACCAATCTTCTTTACCTTCTCCATCCCATAAGGTAACTGCGCCGGTATATAGTTGTCGCATTTTTATTTTCCGTATAGCCTCAAGAATATTTGCATTTGCATAAGCTTTATTCTGTGGATTGAGTGACAGTAAATCTGCAAGATCACCGAAATACAATTGCGGAAATGCCGCCGATACTGTTTGCTCTGTACATCCGTATGGATATTGTACGAGATAACTCAGGTGCTTACCCAATTCCATCACAGGAGATCGGCTCACAACCACTTTATAATTTATACTGGATGGAATAAAATCACTCAATCCTATGTTCAGTGTAGTAGCAGTACCTCCATCCAATGAGCCACTACCTGTTACTTTTTGTAAAGTAGATGGTGGCCGAACTGCAATTTCCGTTTCATCAGTAAATTTTTCGCCAAGGCCATTTACCAATACAGAAACTTTACCAACAGCAATTGTCGGATCCGCTGTTACCTGGAAAACTGCCCTTCCTTCACTCTTCGCATTTATAGTTATTGATTGATTGTTTCCTCCCAATACTTTTAATGGACCAGATACATTCAATGTAGCTTTTATATCAGCACTCTTCGCAGTCGTGTTGCTGAGTGTTACAGGAACAGTTATTGTATCTCCGGGGCTTAAAAACCGTGGTAATGCTGTACTGATAACAATTGGGTCGGCAACAGTCATTGTATTTTCACCACTTCCGAAACTATTGTTCTTATATGCCACTGCCATCAATCTTACCTCACCACTGAATTGTGGTATGTCAAACTCGAAACCTGCATCTCCACTGCCATTTGCTTTTACAATACCGCTCCAATAGCTCATTATTTTTATTCTTTTTGCAGGCATCGGGTTTACTCTTTTCTCCATACTTAAATCTCCATCACCCCCAGTGCTGCTAAGCTTTGCTCTCAACTCAGGAAATAACAGCGGATATAAATCGTACGCAGAAACCTGCAACGCTTTTTTATTATAGAAATAACCATACGGATCCGGTGTTTCAAAACCACTTACCTGTAAAACACCATTATCAACCGCCGCAAGTGTTACAAAACTTCCTGGTGCTGCCTTTACCGTTACTTTCTGGCGAGTACGGCTTCTTACTGATTTCTGCGCTACAATCTGTACATCAATTTTTCTTGACTTCTCTTCTACTTTTATATTGAAGTAACCATGTGCTACTGTCAACGGAATATCAGAAACATCATGTGGCTTTATTAATGTTGCTGTGATATACACGTTGGGTACATGATCGCCATTCAATGGCAAGTCTACAGAAGCTGTACGCTTATCAACATTTACATACTGGTAAGACACAACATGATCTGTCTCCATCGTCACTAGCATCCTGCCACTGAAAGGTGTTTTAAATAAAGCTTTTACAGATTCCCCTGTGTAATAAGATTTTTTCTCAATGGAAATATCCACATTTCCTTCATTACTCACTTCAAAAGAATTATTATCACCACCCCAACTACCATAACTGTAAAAACTTCTGCTTACATAACTGTTAGCTCCGGGTTTATAAATTCTCACTTCATAATCACCGGGCGATCTTGGTGTGTATGAAAAAACGTAGTTACTACCAACTGACACTTCATTTTCGATCATCAGCTTATCTTCCTTCTGCGATTCATACCTGAAATAACTGCCGCTTCTTGCCAGCACGGTTCTGTATTCATGTTTTATCACTTCAATTTTTGCAGTTGCATTTACCTGGCTACCATCTTTGTTCACAGCAACCATCGGAAATTTTACAGCCTGGTTCAAGGGATAGTAATAGAACCAATCATCTTTTATTCCATAAAAAACATCTTGCGTATAAATATCAACGGATGACGCACGGCTTACTGGTCTTCCTGTTTCATCAAACACTGTTGTATAAAAATTTGCCTGCAAGGCGCCCATATTCGCATAAGTTTCCTTTACAGCAAATTTTTCCGTAGCATTTCCTTCCGCATCTGTTTTTCCTTCCTTTACCTCTTTATCAAAAAAACTATTCTGGTTGGCAAGACTGAAACTATAATCGCTGAACTTTTCGGCCGAAAAATATTTTTGTTTCACCTGTATTTCTGTTTCATAATTCCTGTTAGCGGCTGGTGGACCAAAGAAATTGATGGCATTAATACTTAACGTTGTTGTTTCACCTGGTTTCAGGGAAGTCTTATCTGTTTTTGAGCTTACTTTTATACGATCAGGCACAAACTCTTCAATCGAAAAATTCTTTGAGCCCAGCAAAATATCATTGGATGTATACACTTCCAATGTATAGCTACCGGTAATAGCCGAATTCGCAATATCAATATTACCTTCCAACGATCCTTCTTCATTCAGATTTTTACGAAACGATTTTAGCTCCTTACCGTTGGGTAACAAAAATTTCATCTTAACAGGAATATCGCCGGGAGATTTCCATACCCTGTCGCGGATTACAACCGAATAGTTTACCTTTTCCCCGGGCCGGTAAATATCCCTTTCTGCATAAATAAAAGCATCGAGCCCGGCAGGATTATTCCGTTTTCCACCCACATCAAATCGTGAAGTATTTACTCTTGTATTATTAAATGGCAGGTAATTAAAATCTTCTGCCGTTTTTGCAATCAGCATCGCTGGCTTAAAACCACTGAAATCTTTTTTTGAATAGGCTATCTCCGCCACTCCATCCTGGTTGGTTGCTGCATTTCCTATCAGTTGATTGTTGACGGCATATAACGACACATTCACACCGCTTACAGGTTCTGCTGTTTTGATAGAATTGGTAAATACATAAATCTTATCCTGGCCTTCTTTTGCAATCAATCCAAGATCTGAAAGCGAAATAAAACGATTGTCACGCACCCAATAATCTTTCATAGATCGTATGCTGACATGATATACACCTTTAAATTCCGGCAGCCTGTCTTCAAATTGTGAAAGGTTCAACAACCTGCCGCCGCCGCTTTTAGGGAGCGAACGTGTATCAATTTCTTTTTCATAAATCACGTCGCCCATCTGCACATCATTGCTATTATAGTCGTCGTAATAATATTCTCCTCCGTCTCCATCTTCGTTATAACTCGCATATGATGTTTTTGAAGTTTCTTTCGGATAATACCCGTAACGTTCGGCCAGCAGTAAATTGTTCTCGTATATTTTAGAAATGATAATTTTTACTTTCGGCACATTTGTAATCTGCACTTCGATATTTTTTCCGCCACGTTTGGAAAGATATACGGCTTTACTATTGGTGAATTTGATATTTGCTTCCAACTCACCAAAAGCAACGCTGCCGTTATAATCTTCTTTCAATACACCACCGATTTTCCCACGCAATCCTTTTCCGATAGTGACTGAATAGCTTTTTTCCATATCAAACTTATCACTATGTAGTGTGAAGCCTCCATCATTCAGTTCAACTGTATATTTTACTTCAGGACTGAACTTTACCAGCGAACTGATATTCTCGCCGGTTAACTGCTGGCTTGTAACAACGGTTACAATTCCCTCCGAACCGTCATGCTCTGCCGTTATATTTTGCACGTTCAGCACAAAAGGAGATGGAATTGATACAACCGCAGTCATCGCCTCCTGAGTGGTATTGGCTCCGCTTTCTGGCTTCAGCCCTTTATCAATAGATATTTTGGTTTCATAATCTCTATCCTCCGATTTCAGGCTGGTAATACGCAATGTGATTTTATTGTCAGGCGATTGGGTGATAAGATTATAATCTGCCTTCTTTCCATCAATTTCTATGTTCAGCTTTTCTTTCAGATCAGACGGTTTCACACGGTAATTAAAATATAAATCAACCTGTGGTACAGCGGTCTTGCTGTTTTCATCCTGCAGCACCCATGTTACCTGCGTATTATCCAATGTAAGATCCGGCGTATGAAAACTTATTTTATCAGCTCCATCAATCTTATTGAATTTGCTGTAGCGTAGTACTTCATTCCTGATTTTGGCATTATAATTTGTAGCAGGCAATAGTGGTTGTGAAGGAGAAAAAACCAATTGGTCGGGGCTTTCCCAGCGAAAACGCCCGGCAATTTTCGGCTCGAAAGCAATATACTCAGTAGAATCCCATGCAGTTAGCAAGGAGTCACTCATAACGGATTTGGAAAAACGAAAAGTAAGATTGCCAAGCTGCGCTACTTCACCCTTTGCATTGGTGAAGTCAAGATTAACAGCATTACGACTACAGGATAATAAAATGATACTGGCAGCCAAACAGGTTGCAGCAAGAAACTTGATACGCATATAAGGTTGGTTAATGTGCGGGTAAAAGAAAATAAATTAATTAAAAATACCAAAGAAATAACCTGCCGCTCATTCTTTTTTAGCGAACGGCATACGTTTCCCCGGAAAGGGAAATGAAATACTATGAAAATGGGTTATGGAGGTATATCTCGTTTTGGTCGGGAGGGGTCTGAAGCATCCATGTGTGGTGGGGAATTTGACAGGAAAATTAATATACAGTCGTAGCCCTTTGCAAATTTATCTTTGTAAATATTTGTTAAGCCCTTTTTGAATACGGCAATACCATATAGTTTCAACCCATGAAGTGGAGGATAACAAAAAAGAAGGCGGGCCGTTTTTTAAAACGAACAGGTATTGGTATTGTAATACTCGTCATCCTATTCTTTTTACTAAACTGGATTTTTCCTCTGCCGGCTCCACCTGAATACTCTACCATTATTACTGATAACAAAGGAGAAGTAGTAAACGCATTTCTGACCAAAGATGAGAAATGGAGGATGAAAACTGAGCTGGATGAAATTTCTCCTTTATTGCGCAAAACTATTATTGCCAAAGAAGACAAATATTTCTATTCCCACCCCGGCATAAATTTCATTGCAATCGGCCGCGCTTTTATTAATAACATTACCCGTATGAAGCGGACAAGCGGCGCCAGTACAATTACCATGCAGGTAGCAAGGGCAATGGAGCCGCGGAAAAGAAACCTGGGCAGTAAAATGATTGAAGCTTTCCGTGCGTTGCAACTGGAATTGAAATACAGCAAAGATGAAATATTGCAACTCTACCTGAACCTCGTACCCTACGGAGGAAACATTGAAGGAGTAAAATCTGCTTCACAACTATATTTCAAAAAGAACCCCGATCATCTTTCTCTCGCGGAAATAACAGCCTTGAGCATTATACCCAACCGCCCTTCATCGCTCGTAGTTGGCAAAAACAATGACAGGATAATAGAAGAACGGAACAAATGGCTTCGCCGCTTTGCTGAAGAAAAAGTTTTTACAAAAAAAGAAATAGAAGACGCATTAAACGAACCGCTAATTGCTACAAGAGGAACAGTACCACATTATATTCCACATCTTTCTTATAAATTAAAAAAACATGGCGGCACTACAATCAACACTAATATTGATCTTAACACACAACTGAAGACAGAAAAAATACTGGAAGATTATGTAAGGGCACAGCGCTTGCGGAACATTAAAAATGCCGCAATAATAATTATCAACAATAAAACCCACCAGGTAATTACCTATGCTGGTTCATCTGACTTTAAAGATACAATTGACGGCGGCCAGGTAAATGGCATCAATGCCGTACGGCAGCCTGGCAGTACATTAAAGCCATTACTTTACGGAATGTGTTTTGATGAAGGATTGCTTACACCAAAAACGATAATAACAGATGTACCTGTAAACTACGAAGGTTATACACCGGAAAACTATGATGAAAAATTCAATGGCTATGTTACTGTCGCGTATGCATTGGAACATTCGCTGAATATTCCTGCAGTAAAATCATTACAGCAATTGGGGTATGAAAAATTGATCCAGAAATTATCCTTGTGCAACTTTAAACAAATACAAAAAGACAGGAACAAATTGGGACTGTCATTGATATTGGGCGGGTGCGGCACTACTTTGGAGGAATTGACTGGCCTTTTTTCATCGTTTGCAAATAATGGCGTGTATGTTTCTCCTTCATACACACAAACCGATACTGCAGGAAGAAAAGTAAATGTGTTAACACCCGCTGCGTGTTTCATGCTGAATGAAATCTTATCCAAAGTTGATCGTCCTGATTTTCCTGTTAACTGGCAGGCGACTGAACACATGCCCAAGATTGCATGGAAAACAGGTACCAGCTATGGAAGAAAAGATGCATGGAGCATTGGTCATAATAAAAATTTTACAGTAGGTGTATGGGCGGGAAATTTTTCCGGCACAGGCGTGCCTGATTTAAGCGGCGCCAATGTGGCTACACCGTTACTATTCAAAATTTTCAATACGATAGATTATGATAGTGATGCGGAATGGTTTACACAACCGGATGATTGTGATACCAGACAAGTTTGCAGCGAAACCGGATTAATACCAGCTGAAAGCTGTACCAATAAAGTACTGGACTATTTTATTCCGTTAATCTCTTCTTCTAAAGTGTGCAACAATCTCCAGGAAATACTGATTTCTGCTGACGAAAAAATTTCTTATTGTAAAAGTTGTGCGCCACCTAATGGCTACAAGAAAAAGCTGTTTAAAATAGTGGAGCCGGAGATGCAGGCATACTTCAGTGAAAACAATGTGAAGTTTGAAAAAATTCCTCCACACAATCCTGATTGTGAACTAATATTCAAAGGCAGCGCTCCGCAAATAACATCACCTTCCAACGGAACGGAATATCTTATCAGTAAAAAAAATCCGGAACCACTACAATTAATTTGCAAAACCGCCAATGATGTAAGCAAAGTGTATTGGTATATCAATAATAAATTTTACAAAACCTCTTCTGCCGGAGAAAAACAATTTTTTACCCCGGAAGAAGGACCTGTAAAAATTTCCTGTACTGATGATAAGGGAAGAAACAGGGATATAACGATCCGTGTTAAGTTTGTGAACCTGTAAAAGGAATTAAAAATCATCCTGAAAATTTACGGGTAAAGCACTCCAAGTACAGGCTCTGCAAGAAAGTCTCCACCCGGATAATGTTGGGTATAATCTAGATTCAGCCAGATACCATCCTTGTCTTCATGATAATGCAAGTCATGACCTTTACTTTCCTGGGGAAACAATTGTTCTTTGATGAGATAATTTATTCTTTCCAAATCATTTTTATTGCCAATAAATAATTCAGGATAAATATGCGCGGTAGTATGTACTAATCTTGGCCTGCCCCCTATCGCTTTAATGCATGCCGCCATCAGGATAGAATGATCATCACAATCACCCGCAAGCAATTTTGATGATTCACTTGCGTTTGCAAAATATTCCCTCCCTTTCGGATCGTCCACATAATTCCAGTTGTTATTTATTTTTTTAAACACGGCGAAGCATTGTATCGCATTACGATAGCCTGGGTTCTTTTGCTGCGCCTCCTTGAAAAACCGGTTGGTAGCATCCACTGCGAAGTTTCTGACTGTAGCAGAAGTATAATCCATCGCTGCCAATAATTCCCGCTGGCGCGGAACAGATTCCTGCTCCGTAGCAATGTTTAGTTTTTCGGGGTTTGGATCGTTTTGCAGCGTATAAATAAAAGCCCTCGCATCCTTATACACATCGGCATAGCCATAGCCACCGGTATATGTTCCATATCCCAGCCAGATTAACGCTGCGAAAAAACCAATAGTGATAATTGTTTTAAATAACCGCAACAACAGCAACAAAAGAAAAATAAGAACAATAAAAAGCAGGATACGATCAAGGTTGTATGGCAAATCCATAGCGGGTAACTGACGGTGCGCCAGAAAAAAAAGGGGAATAGCCAACAGGATGCCGAGGAAACCTATCAATATATCTCCAAACCAATTATTGTTTACATTACCCATAGCTGAACTTTATGTATGCGAAAATTAATCCAAAAAAATTCCCCGCTTGCAGCAGGGAATTAAATTGAAAACTATTTAACAGAATTTCAGTCAACCTTTTTTACACTACCTGCACCTGAAACATGCTGATTGACTGTTGCATTACCTTTGTACTTCACACCGGCAGCCCCACTCACATCTACATCTAATTTCTGGCTTGCATACACTTCTGCATCACCTGCACCCGATATATCTACTGAAACATTTTCGGCGAGCATATCAAAACATTTAAAATCTACACTACCTGATCCTCCTGCTTTAAGGTTTTTTGTTTCCCCTTTTAGTTGCACACTGCAAGCACCGGATATATCTGTTTCTACCGAAGGCGCCTTTATATCCATTTTTGCATCGCAGGACCCGCTTAAAGAAACAGACAGGTTTTCATTGGAAACAAGTTGATTTTCGGTAAAAACATCGCAGGATCCTGATGCTTCGATTCTTTTGAATAATGATGCCGATACTGACACTTTTATATCCCGCGAAGGCTTCAGGTTAAAGCCATCTTTTGTTCTTACAACCAGCTTATCTCCCTCCAGGTAGGTATCTATGTATTCTAGCAGATTGCCATCCGCTTCTATTTTTACTGATTGCGTTGCATCCTGCTTTACATATAAGTCAATTGCTCCGCCAACTTCCACACTGCTGAAAGAACCAACACTGCGTGTATCG
>JAEUVI010000463.1 GCA_016787105.1 Chitinophagaceae bacterium
GGTACCTTGAAATAAACCGTTTTAGGAGTATTACAAAAAGGATGACAGCAAAAACAAGGAGATAGGTTTTAATCGGGTTATCTAAAACGATCCTGTCGAAGAAATCATACATAGCGCTTCCTGCTTAATCGCCTAAAATTAGCTAATCCTGAAATGATACACTATCTGCGCAATGAATATATTTCGACCGCGTCCTTTTTCAGCGCATAGAGCCGGGTAGTAGTAAAGCCAAGTGAGACAAATGGCCATAAAGGCTCTTTCAGTTTATAATCATCTACACGAAATGTATTGATTTGGTAACGCTGCAGCGTATCATTTGTAATACCGTAAATATATTTACCTGCTACCCGAAAATCCTTCCAGCCTGTAATTAATATCTTATTACGTAATGCACCGTAATAATCAAAAACATAAACACCTTTAACAGTATCATAAAGGTATACAAAGCCATCACGATCAAAAACAGATTGGGGCGAAGGCGTATCTCCGAATAATTGACGAAAATCCGGGGTTTCCAATAGCAGTTTGCCGGTTTCATCTATCTTTTTCAACTTACTATTTACTTCATCATACAACCATATATTATTATCGTAAGAAAGGCCGATGGCATTTACCTGCAGTATATTGTTTTTGCGCAGGTCTATTGTACTGCGGATATTCAGCAAGCGATCAAGCGTAACTATAATTGAGTAATCCTTATAGTAAATCAAAACCCGCATCGGGTTTGAAACATCTATATAAGTGGCTTTGCCAAATTTTTTTACATCATTATATACTGCTACTGAATCTCCGTTGGCATTCAGTTTTTTTAACTGGTTAGAGCTGTTAAAAAGATAAATATTATCCAGGTTATCTACTGTAAAATCAACTATATCCCCTTTTATTACTTTCAGAAATGAAAATGAACTATCAGCCTGTGCAAACAATTTTGGAGAAACAAAAAACAACAATATGACTATTATGTTTCGCATCAGTTGCGTATTATTTTATGTTCATTGTCTTTATACGATTTCAATTCCAGTTTTTCGCCATCAAATACCGCGTAGGTATAATAACGAATCCAGTCACCAAGATTGATATACCTGCTCGTATCATTCAGACGAAAATCAATCGGTAAGTGTCTATGGCCAAATACAAAAAAATCAAACTTTTTTTCTTTCATTTTGTCTTTGCTGTAAATAATCAGCCATTCCTTATCCTCACCCAGGAAAACTTCTTCGGAAGCACCGGTTTGTGCCCGACTGCGACGGCTCATGTAATTGGCAATACCCATTCCCATATATGGCGGCAATATGCCGAAAAGCCATTGTGAAAGCGGGTTTCGGAATACTTTCTTTAATCGTTTATATCCATGATCACCGGGGCCTAACCCATCACCATGACCAATCAAAAACTTCTTGCCATTCCTATCAAACTCTTTTGGCTCGAAGTATACCGGAATATTTAGCTCTTTCATGAAATAATCCTTCATCCACATATCATGATTGCCCACGAAGAAATGCATAGGAATGCCGGCATCAGTCAATTCGGCGAGTTTACCAAGGAGCCTTACATAACCTTTCGGCACCACTTTGCGGTATTCGTACCAGAAGTCAAACATATCGCCAACCAGAAACACTTCTGCGGCATCGGATTTTATCTTATCCAAAAAATCAACGAGGATTTTTTCTCTTATCAAACTTTTTTCATGGTCAGGCGCGCCGAGATGGAAGTCGGAAAGAAAATAAATCTTTTTATCAGGAGGGATTTGCACTCAGTTATTCTTTTGCTGATGGTATTGCAGTATATCGCCTGATGATACAATGGGTTTGCCAGTTGTATCGCCATTGTACCAATACACCCAGGCTTTTGTTACAATATTATCATGATATACATCTGTTAATTCCCGGTAGTACAACTGAGATTCGCCAGGCTCTACTGTAGTGCCTTCATAATCGTCTAACTGACCCATTGCATAGGAAAATTCAGGATCGTTTTTTATAATGTACAGTTCACCTTTTATAAATTCATCTGTTGTTGCAGGTATAGCAGCGGGATAATCTCCCATATCATACAATCTTCCCCGGATTTTTGCAGGGGCTACGAGTTTAAAATAACGGCTCAGGTATTCGTAAGCAGGGCTTTTGAAACCACTGAGAAGTGAACCATATACAAACAGGTAATATACTTTTGGTTTTTCCATACGTTAAAAGTACTACTGTAAAAAGGAATTTACATATCTACCAAAAACAAAAACACTTCCTTAGGGCCATGCACACCAACTACAAGCGTTTTTTCTATATCCGCTGTACGGCTGGGACCGGTAGCAAATGTGATAAGAGAAGGCAGTGAAGACCCGTATTTCTCTTTCACAAGATGTAATGCGTCTTTGATATCATATACCAGCTGACTTGTAAATGCGATACATATATGAATGGGCGCATATACGCTTACTGTACGTCCACTGTCCTGGCCAGCGCTCATTACTATGGATCCTGTTCTCGCCACTAGTGCCTCGCATCCTGTAATTGATACATCACAACCGGGTAAATCTTTTGTAATGCTATTGGAAATTTGCTCGCCTATCAGTTCAAGTAACTTTTCTTCGCGGCAGTACACTTTTTTCCAACCCTGTTTGCGTACCAGGCTGTTCAGTTGAAAAGCGAACTCCTGCCTGTTGAGGCAGTAAATAAATTTTCCCTGCAGCTTTGTAAACTGCTCAGCGAATTCTACTTCTATCTCCTGCTGCAATGGCTGATATACAGTATTATTTCCTTCACTTTGCGGAAAAGGAAGAGGCGTTGAATGACTCAACGCCTCACGTATTTTTTTTAAAATATTCTCTTTTGAAGAAGAAACACTCATTATTTACTATTGAAAATTGCCGGATGCTATGGTATTGACTTATTGGTTACTTCACTATCATAAGGTGGAACGCCTGCTGAAATTTCGCCGATTGCAGTTCCTTTGTTTTCATCATGCGGTTCTACATCCAGTGTTTTCTTTTCTTCGTAAGGACGTTTACCAATCAGAGACTCTACATCACTCTGGAATAAAACTTCCCTTTCCAGCAATGCTTCTGCAAGTTTCTCTACCTGCATTTTTTTATCTTTCAGCAATTGCTTTGTTTTTTCATAAGCTGTGTCAATCAACTGGCGCACTTCATGGTCAATTAACTTAGCCGTCTCATCGCTATACGGCTTTGTAAAATTGTACTCACTTTGCTGTCCGTCATAATAACTGATGTTACCTACCTTATCATTCATACCATATACAGTTACCATTGCGTAAGCAATCTTGGTAATCTGCTGCAGGTCGTTTTGTGCACCGGTAGATATTTTGCCGAAGAAAATCTCTTCGCTCGCACGGCCACCCAGCGTCATGCATATTTGATCATTTAATTGATCTGTATTGTACAGGTACTGCTCTTTCGGTGTATACTGCGCATACCCCAATGCTGCTGTTCCTCTTGGTACGATTGTCACTTTCAATAAAGGATATGCATGCTCCAGAAACCATCCGCAGATGGCATGGCCTGCTTCATG
>JAEUVI010000467.1 GCA_016787105.1 Chitinophagaceae bacterium
CGATAGCACCATTCATAAAAGAGATGGCAGTATTGTTCGAAGCCAACGCTTCTACCAGTTTTGTTTTTATGCCACCGCCATCACTGAGTGGATTAAGAAATATATCTGCGCCCTGGAAATAGACATCTATATCATCAACAAAGCCTGCATAAATAATATTCCTGCTTTTGTATTCTTCCAGGTTTTTGTATTCTGCGGGTAATTTATTTCCGCAAATAATAATAGCATAGTTTAGGCCGGTTTGTTTTTCCAGTAATGGATTTAAATCATTCAATATAGAATCCAGCGCTTTCCTGTTAGGCGGATAATTTAATGTGCCGTTATACAGGAATATTTTTTTTGACGGATCTATTTTGTGATTTGCGCAGATTTCATTTTTTGCCGCAACCCGCTGCTCAGGTGTCGGGATATGACTTTTTTCAGTACCGTACGTGATTACAGTGCATTTCTCTTTGACCAAGCCAAATTTTTCGATTGCGTATTTTTTGTCTTCTTCGGAAATAAAAAAATTACCATCTGCCGATCGATGTGTAAATCGTTCGTACCACCATAATACACCCCACCACCATTTGCCTGTTGTACGAAACCGTAAGGATTCAATATTATGTGAGTGAACAATCAGTTTTACGTTGGCGAATTTTTTCAATAGAAATCCCAGCCAGCCATAATAAGGATGTTCAATTATGAGATGTGTTATTCCGTCTTTTTTGAATTCTTTTCTTAGCTTGAAAAAGTATATAAGATTAATATACCGGAGCCTGCCATTGCCGAGTATATTTTTTACAATAAAATTTTCCTGCCCCTGCGGCTGGTTGTTTTTTATCGTGTAGCAAACAAGCGAACAGTATTTTGAAAAATAGCGGAGGAAAAGGTAAATGCCTTTTTGTCCGCCCATTTTCGCGGGAATAACCTGGTATGAAACTAATGAAGCAACTTTTATCAACTTGCTTTTGCTTTATTCTTTGTTGTATACCATTGCATAAAGAAGCCGCCGATAACTGACAGCAGGATTAATATAGAAGCAATGAACATAATGTTGTTACCGCTTTTTACTGATTCGGGTTCAAAGACAAACTCTATTTTATGTTTTCCTGCAGGAATTGATAAGCCACGCAATATATAATTTGCGTTTACGTAGTCAACTTTCTTTCCATCGAGGTATGCATTCCATCCTTTGGGATAATAAATTTCGCTGAATACAGCAAACTGGGGTCCGTTGCAATTGGCTTCGTATTCGATTTTATCGTTGTCAAATTTTGTCAAACGTATTGATGAAGCAGAATCTCTTTGCGGTTGAACTATATCTTGTGCAAATGTTTTTTCAACAATAGCAGTATCGCGGAGATTGGTATTTCCAAGTGCCTGTATTGATTCTACCCTGTCGTTAACAACTTTTACATGATTAACTAACCAGCAAGGCCCATAAGCATTTGGATTAGGCGCGAGTGCTGGTTGCCCTGATTGCTGATTCTGCATAATAATATACTTTGTATTCAGCATATTTAGCACTTCCATATTGGGCCTTTGAGAAAGATATTTTTCAATGATGTCCTGGTAAATCCTCAATTTGGCAGGATGATAACCACCAACGGACTTATGAAAATAAGATGTTCTTGACTCGTTATATGTATCAGCAGCGAGATTGAATACCCTGAAATCCGGATCCTTGTCTTTTGCTATTTCCTGGTCAATCTGGGTTGCTTCAAAGTTTTTACTGCTGTATTCGTCAGGAGAAACATAGTGTTCGTCAGCAAGGTATGGTTTACTTACGATGGTAATTTCGAGGGTGCTCATTATAATCAATCCAATAATGGCGATGAGTGATGATAGTTGTTTTTTTGATACAAGGAACAAAGCCGCTAATGTAAGTACTGAAAAGAGCAGGGCACGTAATAGCTGGCTTCCAAACATTGCTCTCCTGTCTTCTTTCAATCCCGACACAATCAAACGGCCCATCTCATCAGACCCGTTTTTGTCGGTATACCTAGCTATAATCTGGCTGTCAATCGACGATGAGTAGTCAATAGCGAGGTATAAAATAATCAGTAAAAAAAATAACCCGCCGCTTATAAAGAGTATCTTTTTAAACTCTGTTTGTAAAAATTTTTTTCCCTCATCAGTAAAGAGCAGGTAATGCAAAGAGAGCGCAGCAACGATGCCAAGTGTCAATTGCGGTATAAATTGCGCAAATGATGGAGCCCTGAATTTGTTATATAAAGGCAGGTGTTCAAAAAGAAAAAGATTAAATGCCTCAAAGTTTTTTCCCCACGACATAAATATTCCGAAAACAGTTGCCGCCAATAGTCCCCATTTCAAAGGCGATTTAATAGCAAAAAAACCGATTAGCCCCAGCAAACAAATAACAACACCCAGGTATGCAGGGCCTGCCGTGTATGGCAATGAACCCCAATAGCGGGGAAGACTGCCTGCCACTTGTATAGCGCTGTTTTCGTCTATTCCCCTGGCAGTAAGTTTGCTTATAACGTTTGAGTTTTCACCTATGCGTTGGCTGTTTCCGCCTCCAAAAGCATTTGGCATAATCAGTGTCGCCGATTCAGCTTTACCAATACTATACTCAAAAGCATAATGTGTATCGAGCCCCGTGGTTTTTGCAGCTTTAACAGAATCTCCGACTATTTCAAGATCCTTGCCTCCACGCATGGTGAATTTGCTATACTCAGAAGTCGTTTTCAATATTAATGCATTGCCTGCAAGACCAATTAAAGCGGCAATGGCGATAATTGCGCCTGAAATTCCAATATGTTTCCATTCTTTTTCTTTTACCCATTTATATAAATAGGCCAACGATACAAAAACAGCTATTAGGAAAAAGTAGTAACTCATTTGTAAGTGATTTACTCCTAAAACCTGGTAGGTAGCGTAAGTTGTGAGACCAAATCCTATCCAGTATTTTTTTTGAAACACACAGAGAATACCTGCCATCAGGAGTGGAATAAACCCTACTGCGAGCATTTGCGTATCATGCCCGGCAGCAATAATAACAGAGTTGTAAGTTGAAAATGAATAAGCCAGTGAAACCAGTATTGAAACAGCCGGGTTTATATTTAAAACAAGGCAAAGGATATAAAAGCAGATACATGCCAGGAAGAAAAAATTTATTGGCTTTGGTAATCCCAGTGTAAGGACTTTGCTCATATCCGGCAAAATAGATTTGCCTTCCATCATGGTTTGATAGTTAGGCATACCGCTGAACAGGTTAGGGTTCCAAAGTGGATAGTGGCCGTTCTTTGCTTTATATTCAATTGCATTCTGGGCCATTCCTTTCCAGCCAACTATATCCTGTTGTTCAAGAACATTTCCATCCAGCACAGGTTTGCAGTATAAAACGGAAACGATGAGGAAAATAATGATTGCAATAAGGTGAGGCAACAGTTTTCTCAACAACCCGTTTTTCATCAGTATATTTTTTATTGTTAATTGCCTGATGGAATTCGTGCAAAAAAAATATTCATTTCTATTAAAAAAGCTAATGAATATTTTTTCTGTCTCATTTCATCAGTATTTATTTTAAAATTAAGAGTTTATCTTTTCCTGTCAGGCTGACAAAATAATGCTATTTTGAACGAAATTCGTTCATGCGCTGGCTATTATTTTTATCTCGACTGGCCTTTATTTGTGGTATTTTTTTCCTTTTAACAGTTTCCCTGCAAATCAATAATTGGTCGCAGAATGAAGCCATTACTCAAACGATCATTTTTATCGTTTATGTGCTTGGCCTGCTGGTAGTTCCAGTCGTCAATATCTGCTACCTGGTTGTACTGGTTATAAAGAAAACACTGAAGCCGGTGCCTTTATGGCTAAGCTTGTCTAATTTGTTATTTTTATTTCTTCAATTCATTTATATTTTTTATCTCAACGGATGATACATTCAATATTAAAAGACAAATCCACGAAACTCTTTCTCGTACTCGGCGGTTTTTTTATTGCCAATGCGATGATTGCAGAATTTATAGGCGTTAAGATATTTTCATTAGAGGATACTTTAGGCATCGGCCGGGCCAACCTCAATTTATTCGGTAGCAAATTCAGCTTTCACCTCACTGCGGGTGTTTTATTGTGGCCTGTTGTTTTTATAATGACGGATATAATCAACGAGTATTACGGAACAAGGGGCGTAAAGTTTTTGTCCTATCTCGCGGTCGGTCTTATTGGTTATTCATATCTGATGTTTACGGGTGCTATCCATTTGAAACCTTCGGAATACTTTACAATTGGCAATGGAATTGAAAATGCTGATAACGCCTACCGTGGTATTTTCGGACAGGGGCTTTGGATTATTGTCGGTTCTATGGTTGCTTTTTTAATCGGCCAGGTATTGGATGTGCTGGTATTTCATCGCATAAAAAAAGTAACAGGAGAAAAGAATATATGGTTGCGCGCAACCGGGTCAACGCTGGTTTCTCAACTCGTAGATAGTTTTGTTGTATTATTTATTGCGTTTTATATCGGCCGCCGTATTCAATCCAACCAGGGAGAGCCGTGGACCTTGCACCAGGTGCTGGTAACAGGCACCGGCAACTACATTTATAAATTTGCGGCAGCTATTATACTTACCCCGGTTATTTACCTGATTCATGGCTGGATTGAGAAATATCTTGGTCATTCGCTGGCAGCTAAAATGAAGAAGTCTGCAATGAGAAAGAGCGACGATTCATTTACAAATATCCCTGCTGCAGGATGAGTTATTAATGCTTTATCATTTCCCGATTTTATTAAATGGGCTGCTTTTCCGCATAAAGTTACCATTGCCGGTATTCTATTTTCATTCTTCAGTCATTCATATTCCCGCTTTGGTTAATTCGGTTGTTATTCCTGCATTAAGTTTTTCAGTTTAGCTGTCTCAGCTTTTCATAGCAATCAGGAATTGCTGGCTATCCACATTTTCAAACTTAAAAAACCACTATGCGAAAAATTATTTTTCTGCTTGGCCTGCTATGCTGGGTCACAGCCGCATTGTCGCAGACAAAACAGGTTACCGGAAGAGTTACAGATGCTTCCGGCAATCCTATGCAAGGAATTTCTGTACGGGTAAAAAACGATAATCGTACAGGCACTACCACAAGAGGCGATGGTTCATATACATTGACCATTCCTGAAAACGCAGTTTTAATTTTTTCCGGTATCGGCTACGAAACCAAAGAGCTGAATGCTGCCGGTATGTCGGAAGTAAATGCCCAACTCGTTATTGATGCGAGGGCATTGGGTGAAGTAGTAGTAACAGGTACCGGTGTGGCTACAGATAAGAAGAAACTTTCCATTGATGTAGCAAGCGTAGGCAAAAAAGATTTCGCAAAAAGCGCTATTCTTTCAGTAGACCAGGCTTTGATTGGTAAAGTAGCCGGCGCGCAGATACAAAGTACATCCGGTGAGCCTGGCTCCAAAGCAAACATTGTGCTGCGGGGTGTTAACTCACTCGGTACTTCTACTCCAATTATATTGGTGGATGGAGTACAGGTTACTGAAATCAATGGGCTGGATATTGCTAACGTGGAAAAAGTAGAAATAGCTAAAGGACCTGCTGCCGGTATGCTGTATGGTGCACAGGGTGCGAATGGGGTAATACAGATTTTTACCAAAAAAGGAAGCCGCAACAGAAAGCCATCTATTACGCTTTCATCAAAAGTAAGCGTGGACACTGCAATACTTGGCAAAGATTTGATTGCCAACAAGCACCATTATACGATGGATGCACGGGGAAATTTTTTAGACAAAAGCGGTAATATCCTCGCACCGGATGCAAATGGTATGTGGCCAGATCCCGCTGAAGATGATTTCAATACCATATTGGATTTAAAGAATGATAAAACGTACCCATCCTCGCTGAAACTATATGATCACCTGGACCAGGCGTACAATACTGCTATATCATACAATCACTCAGTCGGAGTTAGCGGCG
>JAEUVI010000470.1 GCA_016787105.1 Chitinophagaceae bacterium
CTATTATATCTGCAAAACAGATGCTTGATTGGCTGGATACAAGAAATAGCTCGGTATTTGGCCCAATGACCTGGAGTAATAATCAACTCAGTTTCTCTGTAACTACTTCAGCACACAACCTGCAGGCGATGGTACCGGTAAAAGCGGCAACTGGTACATTGATACAGGTGACGGAGAATGGAACGCCGATTGCTTATACTGTGCAGACTATAAAGGGTATTGATTATGGCTTTTTCAACGCTTCTACTAACAATTATGTGGCTATCTATTCAGTAGGACTGCCGGTGACATTGACTGATTTGAAAGCAGTAGCAAAAAAATCGGATATTGAACTGACCTGGAAAACCCAGTCAGAGCAAAATAATAAAGGCTTCGAAATACAGCGCAGTACGGATGCTGCTAACTGGTCTGTAATAGGATTTGTAAATGGCGCAGGGGAAAGCAACGTTACATTAGACTATAAGTATATGGATAAAGATTTGTCTGCTGGTATCTATTATTACCGTTTGAGGCAAGTTGATTTTGATAATAAATTTACTTACTCACCTGTTGTATCAGCGGAAATCAAAGCATCGGCTACATTGACATTATATCAGAATACGCCAAACCCATTCAATAAGTCGACTACTATCCGTTTTGATCTTCCTAAACAGGGCAAGATAAAACTGGCAGTGTATGATGTACATGGGCGTGAAGTAAAAGTACTTGTAAATGATGTGAAACAAGCAGGCAGTCATATTGTTAATTTTGATTCGAATACGCTTAGCAGTGGCATCTATTACTACAGACTTATTACCGAAAACGGAAACGCTGTAAGAAAAATGATTATTGAATAGACAATAGCTTAAAGCAATAGATATTTTAAGGGCTAATGTGAAAGCATTAGCCCTTTTTCTTATGCGAATAATTTAAATTTTTGTAGTATAAAAACCCTTAAATTTATATAGCATTTGAAAACACCTGTTGTTTGTCGTAATCTGGTGGCTTTCTTCTATTCTCATACCCTTAGAATATCTTTCATAATATCCTGCATTTATTTAATTTTTAATTATTATTTATGAAAAGTTATTTCTACAAAAATCTTTTTCTCCAAAGGTTATCCGTTTCCTTGTTTATGTTGTTAGTTTCAACAGTCGTTTTTGCTAATGAATATAGCGGCAAGACTAAACTGAAAACAACTTCGATGAAGCCCCTGGCATGTCCCTGCTCATTGTTTACACCTGCAGATGCGCCTGCAACAACCAATCTGAATGACGGACAATCGATAGAAGTAGGATTAAAATTTCAGGCAAATGTTGACGGCGTTATTCAGGCAATACGCTTTTACAAAGGAAGCTTAGATCCCAATACTGCACATATTGGTAACCTTTGGACAACGGCAGGTGTAAATTTGGGTACCATTACATTTACCGGGGAAACAGCTTCCGGTTGGCAGGAAATGGCATTTTCTTCTCCGATTGCGATTAGCGCAGGTGTTACCTATGTAGCTTCCATATTCAGTCCCGATGGTTATTATTCTGTAACCAATAATTTTTTTGGCTCAGCATATTCTGTATCTCCATTAACAGGAATAGGAACTGCTGATACTGACGGACCTAATGGGGTATATGAATATACTGCAACAGGCGCATTTCCTACTTCAACTTTTAATGCTTCCAATTATTGGGTTGATGTGGTTTTTGCTCCAAACTTTCCATTACCAGTCTCCCTTACCAATTTTGAAGCAAGATCTGCTAACAATAATATTCAGTTAAACTGGCAAACAGAGTTTGAGCAAAACAGTAAGGGGTTTGAAGTGCAGCGTAGTGCTGATGCAGCAAACTGGCAACAGATTGGTTTTGTTAAGGCTGCCGGACAAAGTTCTTCAATTGTCAGCTATACTTATACTGATAAAAATCCTTTGCCTGGTACTTATTATTATCGCTTAAAACAAATAGACCTGGATGATAAATTCACATATTCCCTTGTTAAATCGGCTGGAATAAAAGCACCGGGTGAGCTTATTCTTTACCAGAATACACCAAATCCTTTTACAGGTACTACAAATATTCGTTTTAACCTTGCAAAGGCAGGTAAAATAAAGCTATCTGTTTTTGATGTGCATGGGCGGGAAGTAAAAGTGATTTTGAGTGAAATGCGACAGGCAGGTACACACCTTGTACCTTTTAATGCGAGAGTTTTGAGTAGCGGAATATATTATTACCGGCTTACAACTCCGGAAGGAAACATTGTGAAAAAAATGATACTCAACTAAAAAATCAAAAGACTTAAAGGCGGGCAAATCACCCGCCTTTTTTGTTTTGCAAATATCTATTACTGCTTTCATAGATTTTTGCCAACTGTACGATTCTGCTGTTTAAAACTTGTTCTTAATTACCTGCTTAATTTTTCTTTTAATTGTTTGTGACGTTGAAACTTTGGCTCTCTTATTTTAAGATTTAAAGCATTTAATCGAAAACCAACTATGAGAAATTCCGGGTTAGCCATTAACCTGAAGTTTTTTTTATTCGGGCTATTTTATATTCTATTCTTTTTTTCGCGGTGCCAACCCGAAAAAAATGGCCCTGGCGGGCCAATTCTGATAGTCAGTAATATTTCAACAAATCCATTTAGCGCATACTATGCAGAAATATTAAGAGCGGAAGGTTTGAATGAATTTGATGTTGCGGAAATGATTGATATTTCAGCACGAATAATCTCCCATTACAGCGTTATTATAGTAGGAGATATCCCAGTTTCGGAAAAGCAAACAGCTTTTCTTACTACATGGGTTGAAAAAGGAGGTATTCTTATCGCTTTCAGGCCTGACTCGTTGCTATATCATTTGTTTGGAATACAGCAGAAAGAAAAGAAAGTTCTTGCTGATAAATATATTTCTATAAATGCGGGTATTGCAGCCGGGGCAGGCATTACAAATGAAACGTTGCAGTACCACGGAAAAGCCGATATATATACTCTTTCAGAAGCTTTCAGCCTTGCAACACTTTATTCAGATGCTGCTACCGCCACACCTCACCCTGCAGTTACTTCACATAATGTTGGTGCAGGCAGGGCAATCGCTTTTGCATATGATTTGGCCCGGTCTGTTGTATATACGAGACAGGGAAACCCTGAATGGAGAGGCCTTAAAAGCAATATAGCACAAGGGCCTATCCGTTCAAATGATCTTTTTATAAATAAATCCGGGACAGACTCATTGCACGATTATATAGACTTTGATAAAATCGCAATTCCACAGGCAGATGAACAGCAGCGGTTTCTTTGTAATTTAATTTTAAAAACAAGCCCGATCCCTTTACCGCGTTTTTGGTATTTGCCAAAAGCATTAAAAGCTGCAATTGTAATGACAGGAGACGATCATAATCTCTTCGGAACTTCTGCCCGGTTTGAAAAGTATCTTAAAAGCGGCCCCAATACAGCGGATGATGTTAAGAACTGGAATGCAGTAAGAGCTACATCTTATCTCTATTCAAAAAACAAAATGAGTGATGAGCAGGCAAAATATTACCAGGACCAGGGATTTGAAATTGCACTTCATTTATTTACATCATGCGCCGACTGGACGCCCAAATCTTTGGATGATGAATGGACTGCGCAGCTAAGTGAATTCCGGGAAAAATATCCGGATATATCCAAGCCTGTAACTAATCGTACACATTGTATGTGCTGGAGCGATTGGGCAACTCAGGCAAAAGTGCAGGCACAGCATGGCATTCACCTGGATGTAAATTATTATTACTGGCCTGGTGAGTGGGTAAGGAACCGGCCAGGGTTATTTACCGGTTCGGCCATTCCAATGCGATTTGCAGATATAGATGGTAGCATAATTGATTGTTATCAGGCGCCGACACAAATAGTTGACGAAGCGGATATAAATTTTACAACTTTTACAAATCAACTACTAGATAAAGCCCTCGGTGAAGAAGGATATTATGGCGCTTTTGTAGCCAATATGCATACAGATATCAGCAATCATCCCGGATCTGATATTATCATTGCATCTGCGTTAAAGAGAAAAGTACCTGTCATTTCAGCAAAGCAATTACTGACATGGGTGGAAGGCAGAAACAATTCGTCATTCGGA
>JAEUVI010000471.1 GCA_016787105.1 Chitinophagaceae bacterium
TATCAGCAGTGTTTTTTTGATTTTATCAGCATAAATACCAAAATCCTTTTTCTTTAATAAGTCAACCTGCTTTGCAGGTAAATCATACTCATAGTCACCTGCGACATATTTTTCCAGGAGGCCTGCTGCCGTAGTTACATAGTCGTATGAAACAGATGCGCTGGGTTTATATGATTTCACATTCCCTATATTGATACGCATATTGAAAGCGGCATCAGGATACATCAGCTTCGCCTTTACAGTATCTTTTTCCATTATTCCTTTAATATATAACCTGGCAAAATCATTATTCTTTGCCATGAACTGCTGCGAATAAGGCAGGTATTTACCATTGAAATTTTTTGAAAATGCACTGGCAAATGCGAATGCAGGATCATCCTGCAATACGACTGCATCAGGTTTCGCGACAAAAGCATTCCATTTTTTGTCATCAAAAATCATGGTCTTGCTAAAAACATCCTTTGCAAATTTCCGGTACGTTGCTTCGTCTTTCAGATCGCCGTATTGATTTTTGATATTGTAGTACAAGCCGATCGGGTGCTGATCCTGCGGAATATCTTCATAAAACAGTTTTGTAACAGCAGCCAGTATATTCTGATCTGATGGCTTGTCTTCTTCTTCCAAAAACGACTTTCTCCATTTATCCGCATTTTCAATGGCTTTCCTCATATCTGCCGTTGTGGCCCTGCCGCTTACCAAAGTATTTTCTACCTGTTGCAATGAAGAAGCGAAGTATATAAGTGGAGAAGCCATTATTCCTTCCCTGAGATACACTGCATTCTTTGAATAAGGCTTCCATAAATTGTAGGCCTTTTCCCAATCGCTGAAAATATTTTCATATTCCTTCTTTCCTTTTGCCCAGCTTATAAATGCTTCTTCTGCTTTTTTTCTTTGCCCATACACATCTCCTTTTAACAATTGCTTTGTTTCTCCTTCAAAAAATTTCCAGTAGTTAGCAATACTTGCATAATATGACGCCAGCTTCAATTTTGTTTTTGAATCTTTTTTCATTTCTGCAAGCATATACTCCAATCGCATATCACGCAGGTTTACAATCGCAGGGTTTTCTATTTCTGTTTTTAATTTTACACCGTAAGATGATTCATACCTGTTTGTATTACCGGGGTAACCATACACCAATGTAAAATCTCCTTCTTTATAACCCTTTATACTTAATGGAAAAAACCATTTAGGCTTCATGGGAATATTTTCTTCCGAATATTCAGCAGCACTGCCATCCTTGTTTGTATACACACGGAATATTATAAAGTTGCCTTTGTATTGCGGCCACTCCCAGTTATCCGCATCCCTGCCAAATAAACCAATACTTTCAGGTGGCGCCCCTACCAACCGAATGTCTTTGTATCGCTGATAAATAAAAACAAGAAACTGGTTTCCTTTAAACAAAACATTTGTTCTTGCTTCAATAAATTTTGATGGATCAGAAAAACGTTTATTGATAGAGGCAAGCACAGACTGCTGCCGCTGCATCCTGTCGTAAGAAGATAATCCATTGAGCGAATCCTGCACTTCAACGGTTACATCTTCTACACGAAGCAGAAATTGTACAGAAAGTCCCTGGGCAGGTATTTCATCATTTTTTGTTACTGCATAAAATCCATCCTGCAAATAACTTCCGCCTGTTTTACTTGCTTCGGTAATTACGTCGTAGCCACAATGGTAATTGGTAAATATCAAACCTTCCGCACTCACTACAGATGCTGTGCAGCCACCACCAAAAATGACAATGCCATCTTTCATAGAAGCTTTATTGATGCTGTATAGCTGTTCTTTGGTAAGCTTCAGTCCTTTTTTCACCATGTCATTGTACACCTGCTGCCCAAGCAGCATTGGCAACCACATGCCCTCATCCGCCATTGATCGTAGAAAAAAAATAATAATAGCCGCGACAGTCATCAATACTCTCTTCATGTATGATTTTTTCTATAACAAACCTACATTAAAAAACAGGTGTCAGCAACTGCTTAGTGAAGAGTTGTTTTCATGCCGGCGATGAGCGAGTCCAGTAAGCCATAAGAATGCAAACGCTTATTCATGGCATCCAGTACATAATTGGAAATAACCCAGTTCATTGTATAGTTCATTGTGTCTTTCTGCCGGTACAGGCTTACATTGGTAAAGTGTGTGGGATCGTTATACAGGTTGAGCATATACTGCTTCAAGCGAAAATCATTAACATAAGTTTGTGTACCATAAGCTCCGAGCAATGTTTTTACAGGCGCTGCCAAATCGTTTACCAACGGATTCACGGGTTTCAATGTAAGTTCCTCCTGCGGATCATTGGTAATGTGCAGTACATAAAACTGCATTTTATTCTTATACCGGGCCAAAGCTGTATCGCTGGTTAAAAAGCGTTGCATGTGAAAAATCATTTCATATACTGCACCTGCTCCTGAATTATCAAAATATCCGCCATCTACAAAATAGCTGGGTTGTACTTTGCATGTATCGCAAGCTTTATAGTCTATTCTGCCTGCAGGGCTGAGATAAGGAAAACTTGCGCCAAGCACTACGCTGTTGCTGAGTTTAATATCTTTTTTTTCGTTGAGCAATCCAAGCACATCCACGCGACGGTTAAAAAATGTATCGCTGATATTGATATTGCTGATAATGGCCGGGCTGCCATCCTGCATCCTCGTGGTATTGATACAAAGAATCGGGAGGTTATAAGCCCTGCCCCTTTGTGTAATAATCCTTGAAAATGGAACCGCAAGACTGTCGTACAAAAAATTCTTTTTTCCCGGTGCCTGTTCCATTGCAAGGCTCAGCGCAGATGCACGATCGTTTACATTGTATAATGTTACAAGGTTCCTGAATACGTCAGGACCGAGCATACGTGCAAGTGTATAGGTAAGAAAATCAGATTTCAGGTATTCTGTTGAAGCCCGCTGACAAGCCGTATCCGATTTGTCATTTGCAAGTAAATTATTTTTGCTTCGCAAAACAGAGAAGAAAGTTGCATTGCCTACGCTTCCTCCCGATGCACCGGATAAACAGAACAAATGTTTTGAAAACAGACCTTTCGTTTCATCTTCAATCTTTGATAATACGGATGCTGACCAGTATCCGGAGCGGGATGCGCCCCCATTGGCCATTACAAAGTATACAGGATAGGTAGATACGGTGGAATCGTCAAGCTGCTTTTTTCTTTCCGGATCATTTATCCAGGCATAAAAAAACTCTTTCAGGTTTTGTCGTTGACTAAATTGAGAATTTGTTTCTGCTTTATCAATCAGGCGTGTGTAGTGCGGCTCGGAAACATAGCCCAATAAAAAAGCAAGCGTAATAAACAACAGATGAAAACTAAACCGTGATAACACCGATATAACCGCCACAAAATTTCCCAATCCAAGCAGTACACCAAATGCCAGAAAGAGAAACGGGAAAGATCCTATCCATGTAGAAAAAGGAACCGAAAAAACAGTAATGAGATAAAAGATAGCCGCCAATGCACTAATAATATTAAACCCGCGGAAATACATTTTATCTTCCTCATCAGTAACTAATTTTTTTAATTTTTTCAGCACACCCATTTTCTGCACTTGTGTTTTTTCTTTATGCTGGTATGCGTAGTTGCCTTTCGCTTCGATAATGTTGCGACGGATAAGTATCAGCAACACCAATACAATCTGCAGTGCAATTAAAAGAATAATTAACCCCCAGATCCATTTGGAAAAAACAACAAAAAGAGTAAGAGCAGTAAGAACGATGTAGGAAATAAAGCGCACCCGTTGCCAGAATTTTATTTTTTCTTCATCAGAGGTCCCCCCTTTTTTCAAAAACCAATTCCAGAACTGGTAAATAAAAAAATACCAGGAAAAACTGAACCAGAATAATATTGTACAAAGCGTTTGTGAAAGCTTGGGTGTATGCGGGTAAGGCAATTGAAAAAAGGCGAGCAATATAATAGTGATACAAGTGAAAGCAAGTATACGCGGCCCTTGTATTCGTAGTGTAAGCCACATCGGGTGATCGTCCGGTTCCTGGTAATCTTTTGCCTTTGATACAAGACGCGATGAATACCATGTCATATACACCCAAAATACCAATGCCAGTAAAAAGAG
>JAEUVI010000475.1 GCA_016787105.1 Chitinophagaceae bacterium
TTGCGGTATTATACGGGTATTCTCCAACCTGTTCAGAATAGAAGCGGACAGCATTCTTGCCATATGTAACAGCATCGCTCCATGTTCTTTCACTAGGTTGAGTGTAATATGCAAATACATTTATAATGCGTCCTGATGCAAGCTGGCAGGTATCTTGTTTTACGATAAAACGTTTATCTGCAAACCATGCGAAATCATGCACATTATTTTGTGTAAAATGAATTGTTTTCGTTTTGGCAGATGAGGCAGGAAATTCCTGCACTATTTTTTTAGTAATGCCAGCTTTGCTTTTTGTTTTTTTCGTAGTTGCTTTCCATGAAAAATTATTTCTTGTTGCCAACCATTCTTTTTCTGATTGATCCTGCAATTCTCCGGTAGCAGCTACGGCATAGTTTTCAGGTATTGTTATCTGCACATCAAAATTTCCGAACTCACTATAAAATTCGCCCTGGTTCAGGTAAGGCATCGCATGCCATCCACTATTATCGTATACAGCAGGCTTCGGATACCATTGTGTGGCCTGGTAGCTTTGTCCATCATGACCGCCACGGGAAAAATTAAATGGCAGTTTTACATGAAAGGGCGTGCTGATGTTTATTGTTTGTCCCGGTGCAAGAGGAGAGGGCAGTATCAATTTTACAATATCTATATGCTGCGGGTGATCTTCTGTTTCTGCAGTAATGTTATTTACTTTAAAATCCAGCCTGTTGATATAGCCTCTATCTTTTTTATCAGAAAAATAAAATTTGGTATTGCCATTTATTAATTGCTGATCGCTGAAAGCGGTTTTATCATTCTTATAAGCATTGGGCCATAGGTGAAACCAGATAAAGCGTAATGTATCAGGTGAGTTATTAGTGTAGTCAATTTTTTCAAAGCCATCCAGGGAGTGATCTTTATCGTTCAATGTAACGTCAATACGATAATTTACCTGCTGCTGCCAGTAAGCTGTTTGGCTATTGGCAGGTAAAAGGTGGCAATTCAGGAGGATTAATGCGGCAACCAGTTTTTTCACCAGGATTCGTTTCTTTCTTCAAAAATAAACTGTAAAATCCGCAATCGCAACTGGCTGGAAGTCAAAAGTCAAAATTAAAAAGTAAAAACCTGTAGTAAGGTTAAACCATCTTGTAAAGCAGGAGGCTTTTTGAATTTTTCCCCGGTAGTTACCGGGATTTGATTTTTTCGGTGGTATTATTTTCCTTTCCCGAGCAGAATAATTCGCAGGGTATGAATCATTATTTTAAAGTCGAGCAGCAGGGAGATGTTTTCGACATAGAGGAGATCAAACCTGCTTCGCTCGATCATTCCTTCTATATCCTCAGCATAGCCATATTGTACCATGCCCCAACTGGTGAGGCCTGGTTTTACTTTTAGCAGGTATTTATAGTAAGGAAAACGAGGAATAATCTGGTCTATATAATAGCGCCTTTCGGGCCTTGGACCAACCAGGCTCATGTCTCCTTTCAGTATGTTCCATAGTTGTGGCAATTCATCGAGACGCCATTTCCGCATTATTTTTCCCCATCCTGTAATTCTCGGATCGTTATCTGATGAAAGCATGGGGCCGTTTTCTTCTGCACCGGGTATCATTGATCGGAACTTATACATCCGGAAAGGATTTCCTTTATATCCAATCCGCTCCTGCGAATAAAATATCGGGCCTTTTGAAGAGAACAATATTCTGATAATAACATATAACATCAATGGCGAAATAAGTATAAGCCCCAACGATGCAACAGTTACGTCTATCAGCCTTTTTATATTCAATTGCCACTCGGGCATCAGGTCGGTTTTTACATCAATTAATACAGCGCCAAGAATATTGTTTGTTTTCACTGAGCCTGAAATAATGTCAAGAACGTTTGGCTGTATTTTTATTTCTACATCTTTTTCACTGAGGCGGTTTATTATATCTTCCAATAGCGGTTGCTGAGATCGTTCCATGGCAACAACAACCTGGTGAATATTGTGTTCATCAATTACTTTTTCCAAATCAGTTAATAAACCAAGTGCCGGGATGAATTTATCAATGCCATTGCTGCTGCTGTTATCCGGGGTTATAAAACCCGAGTAGCGATAGCCGCCATCGCTAAGGTGTTTTTGGGTATCGGTAAAAATTTTTATCGCTGTTTCCCGGCTTCCGATCATTAGTGTATTAAACTCTACGGAGCGGCTGCGTATCTGGTTTTTTATTTTACTTAAAATGATAGCCCGGCCAATGAATGTAATAATAAAATGAATGACAAATAACGAAATATAGGAAATGTAATAGTAGTCGTAATTGTATTTGACATCAGGTTTAATTATTAAAAAGAACAATACAGCTGTGCCGATAGCGCTCGCAATAAACGTATTGATAAATTCGGATAAACGGGATTTCTTGTAAAGGGAATGATAAGCTCCGAGTATGCTGTACAATACCAGCCAGGAAGCAGGTACATATAATACACTCCACCAAAGCTTCGGGCCGTATTCCACAAAATCAGTTGGTTCTTTCAGTATATACTTACGGAAATAAAAAAATAATACCCACGCAATCATGGCTGTAACAAAATCCATGATTGCATACCATTGTATTGGTATTTGCCGCGCAGTTTTTTTCATTAATGGGATAAGATATTGTTGCCTATTTTTTTCAATATCTGGTGTGCGACATCCATTGCCATCATACCGTCTATTTCCGATACGATTGTTTTTGTATTGTTAACAATTGCATTCTTAAACTCTTCCAGTTCCCGTTTTATTGCATTTACTTCAGGTACTGTCGGGTTGGCCATTGCGATTGTTTTTTTGCCCGAGGGTGTTTCTATGTCAAATGCAAAAACATTTGAATCCTGGGGTTCTTTCATCTTTATTACTTCGGTTTTCTTATTCAGAAAATCTATCCCGATATAAGCATCTTTTTGAAACAGGCGCATCTTGCGCATTTTTTTCATCGAAATACGGCTGCTGGTAAGATTGGCAACACAACCGTTGTTAAACTCAATCCGCACGTTGGCTATATCCGGTGTTTCTGTCATTACGCCAACACCACTTGCCGATATTACTTTTACATCACTTTTTACAACGCTGAGAATAATATCAATATCATGAATCATCAAATCCAGTATA
The DNA here is from genome assembly GCA_016787105.1 of Chitinophagaceae bacterium. GTDB lineage: Bacteria > Bacteroidota > Bacteroidia > Chitinophagales > Chitinophagaceae > JAFDYH01. The sequence continues at coordinate 3,112 of JAEUVI010000475.1, forward strand.
ACACTTACTTCAGTACCGCGTGGGTTGAACTGGGCTAAACGATGCACTTCAATGAACATCGGGTTGAGCGATACATTTTTTATAGCAAGAAAAGCAGGATTGAACCGCTCCACATGACCTACCTGTAACTTTACGCCAGATTCTTTTACCAGCTTTACCAATTGCTGGGCTTCGTCCATAGTATTGGCCAGCGGTTTTTCTACAAAAACATGTTTGCCTTTTTTAATCGCTTGTTCGCAGAGATAAAAATGATGATTGGTTGGTGCAACGATGTCAATTGCATCGCAGGCATCTATCA
>JAEUVI010000480.1 GCA_016787105.1 Chitinophagaceae bacterium
TTATGTCTGGTGGACTTGGCAATTTTACACAGGACCTTTGGACAGAAAGTGAAGCTGATCAGTTTGCAGCTATTGCAATAAAAAAAGGCGTACCAGCCAAATCAGTATTAATAGAAAATAAATCAACCAACACCGGCGAAAACATTCTATTTACACAACGGCTATTAAAAGAAAAAGGAGCCGATCCACAAAACTTTATTGTAGTGCAAAAACCCTATATGGAAAGAAGATCGTACGCTACATTTAAAAAGCATTGGCCTGATAAAAACTTAATTGTTACTTCACCACAAATATCTTTCGACGATTACCCAACGGAAGAAATACCATTGGAGCGGGTAATCAATATTATGATCGGCGATCTACAGCGAATTAAATTTTATCCTGCAAAAGGTTTCCAGGTTTACCAGGGTATTCCTGTTGAAATATGGGGAGCTTATGAACGATTAGTACAATTGGGATTCAATAAACATTTGATGAAAGATTAAGAACACCATTCAGGTTTTCCGATGAAAATTCAGCAATTATTATGGCCCTATTATGAATGCATTTGAAACAGCAGAAAAGAATGGCAAAACTATCCACTACCACCGCAATAAGTATCAGGTTCTTTGTTTGATAGTCAAAATAAAAACACAGACAAAAGTAGAGTTTCAAGACCGCCTAAATAATGTTTGATCAGCAGCGACTGCTGGAGGTGTAAATAAACACTATGTTTCAGACTATCGCTGATGCAGGCAGATTCCATTTCCATCCGGATCTTTCAGCCAGGCAAATTTTCCCCATGGCGTATCATCAATTTTTCCCACTTCTATTCCTTTCGATTTTAAGTCCTGTGTTTCCTTTGCTATATCACTGGTTTCACAAATAATTCCATGAAACTTCATCAGGGCAATAGAAGTTGTTTGATTGGGTAGTCCCATTTGGAGCCAGGTTTCTCCATTGCCCATCGGCGATTCAACAATTACTTGAAATCCGAGTTGAATGTAGAATTCTTTTGCCTTTTGCTGATCTGCTACAGGTAGCGTAACGATTTCAATTGTTTTCATACTTGATTATTTGTTTAACAATCGTACAATTTATTCAATAAAACTGATCTCGTACAATCTTAACATCTCTTAACATACAAGCATAATTCAATATTAACTTTTCGTAGCTCAATCTTTACAGCTTTCTTCTTCGCAACTTTGCGTGAAATCATTTATGCAGCCCTGCTATTATTTCTTTTCACTACAGTTAAACATCCATTGCACACCAAATTTATCAGTAAGGCTTCCGAAATAATCACCCCAGAACATATCCTGTAAATCCATACCAACTACGCCTCCTACAGCCAACTTATCAAATAGCTCCTTTGTTTCCTTCCTTGTATCTGGCTGCAGGTTAATAAAACTATTATTACCAAAATTAACCTTGAAACCCATTGACTCGGGCGCATCCGTACCCATCAATAAATGTACACCGAGGATCCTCAACTCCACATGCATTACCAGGTTTTTATCTTCCTCACGCATCGGAGGCTGATCGGGTGAAGCTGGAATATCTCCAAAGCGCATAATGCCATTACCGAAAAACTCTCCACCAAAAACGGATTTGTAAAAATTAAACGCCTCTTCTGTATTGCGGGCAAAATTGAGATAAGTACTTACGCTAGCCATAACATTATTTTTTATTGATGATTTTATATTTCAATACAATCGTTCAGCATAAAGATAGAATGCCTCAATGAAGCAAGGCATGTGTAAATGAGACAGAATACGGGGCGAATACGACAGCCAGTCAGAAGGGTTATAAACCGGCTATAATTTTTCAAAATTCCTTTCTACAGGTAACAGATACATTACCCATAAAATTTACAATTGGCGGATGCAGCTTGATTAGTTGTACTTCTGCAAAATCAATGGCGGGAAATTCTTCATGCATTCTGGTAACTATTTTCATGACGATTGTCTCGAGAAGGTTTTCGCGATGATCCATAACCTCCTTTATAATCGCATAAAGGCTTACGTAGTTGATGGTCTCTTTTAATTTATTGATTACTTCTTTTTTCGTATCAAATGAGACTTTGGCGTTTATTTCAAACTCATTTCCGGTTTTTATTTCTTCTTCATACACGCCGTGAAATGCAAAGAAGCGGAGCTTATTCAATTCAATAATAATATTTTCTTCTTTCGCCATTATTGAAGGAACGCAAATTAATATTCTTCGAATACAATTAAATAAAAAGAAACTCTCGACTATAAGCCCCTATTCACTATTCACATCTTACTAATGAATCCCCTTTTCTCCAAGCCAACGCTCCGCATCCAGCGCTGCCATACAGCCACTCCCCGCTGCAGTTACTGCCTGCCGGTATATTTTATCCTGTACGTCGCCGGAAGCAAATACGCCTTCCACGTTTGTTTTGGAAGTACCGGGAATTGTTTTGAGGTAGCCTGCCTCATCCATATCGATCCACCCTTTGAATATGTCAGAGTTAGGCTGGTGGCCAATAGCAACAAAGAAACCACTGACCGGAATTATCTGTTCTTCTCCCGTTTTATTATTTTTCACTTTTACAGACTCTACATTCTTGCCACCAATTATCTCCAAAGTATCCGTATTCCAGTATACTTTTATGTTTGGCGATTTGAATACTCGTTCCTGCATTACTTTACTTGCACGCATTTCATCCCGGCGTATCAGCATATGCACATTCGTACAAAGTTTGGATAAATACAATGCTTCTTCCGCTGCTGTATCTCCTGCTCCAACGATCGCTACTTCTTTTCCACGAAAGAAAAATCCATCACAAACAGCGCAGGCGCTCACACCATATCCATTCAGGCGCTGTTCACTTTCCAGTCCAAGCCATTTCGCAGACGCCCCGGTTGCAATAATAACAGCATCCGCTTCTATCAGTTTTTCATCATCAATCCATACCTTATGCGGAGTTGCAGAAAAATCAACCTTAGTCGCAAGACCGAAGCGGATATCGGCTCCCATGCGAGCTGCCTGTTTCTCAAAATCAACCATCATCTCAGGCCCCTGTATTCCTTCAGGATAACCGGGATAGTTTTCAACTTCTGTTGTAATGGTCAATTGTCCACCTGGCTGTATGCCCTGATACAACACAGGTTTCAGGTTTGCCCTTGCTGCATAGATGGCTGCTGTATAGCCCGCAGGACCTGAACCTATAATAAGGCAATGAACTTTTTCGCTTGCTTTTGTTTCCATATAATTAGTTCCTCAAAATATCCTTTCTTTTATCAAAACTGAATCGGCAAAAATAGAATGAATTAATCAATAACTGTTTTCAATAAGAAGCTATCTGGATAGACTGTGCAAAACCAAAAGAG
>JAEUVI010000486.1 GCA_016787105.1 Chitinophagaceae bacterium
TTTGAAATGCGGTTGAGGTATACGCTTGCGATATTGCCTTTATCTGCTTTGGCATTTGTTTCTTCTTCTACAATAGATGCGAGGGTGTATGCCTGGGCAGGAGTGAGGCCATGGCTTAGCGCTTTTTGCTTTCTGTCTTCAGTCCAGAATTTTTCAGAATATTCGTGTAGCTTTTGAAATATTTTTCTCGGCGTTGTATTCCAGAAAAAAGTGTACGTATCAGGAATAACTGTTGTCATTACAGTATTCGTATCAAGATCGAATTGCTTCAGTGAATCAGGGTTATTCATAAAATTGATAACCTCGAGCGAATCACATTCAAAAAGATTTCCCGCCTTTCTTGCAAAATCTTCTTTTGTTCTGATTTTAGTAATTATAAGATTTACAGGAGTTTGCCGTCCATTCTTTAATATTCGGATGAAGTTAAAAAGACTCATTCCATTATTGACCTGGTATTTTCCTGGTTTTACATTGGTTTCATTATAGCCTATTATTTTACTCACCTTATCGAACCAAAAAGAAGAAGAAATAAATTCCTGTTGAATGAGGCTGTCTTTTACTCCCGTGAAGATTTCACCAGTTTTGATATAAAAGAATTTTCCATGTTTATCCGAGAGAGAAGGGCCAAATATTTTCCATGCGGCAAATGCGGCTGCAATAAGAATGACGGCAAGGATAGATAAAACTATTTTTTTCATAGAATCTAATTATACCAAAATAAATAAAAAACCCCGTCAGGTGACAGGGTTTTCAAATATCTTTTTAAAACTTATTTATTGGTATCGCCGGTCGCCGGTGTAGTCGTTCCAGGAAAAGTTGTTGTATTTGCCGGGTTTGGCTGTGGTTGTGCCGCATTTGGACTAATCTTATCCGTTTTATCTTCTCCGGCACTGGTACCCGAAATAAATAGCGGGGAAACGATAGAAAGGATTGCAATGATTGCTGCAAACAACCAGGTACCTTTTTCAAGTACATCTGTGGTTTGTTTTACGCCCATAAACTGTGTGCTAAAACCGGCAATGTTGCCAGCCAGTCCACCACCTTTTGGGTTTTGTATCAGTACAATTAAACCGAGTACGAGGCTCGCAATAATCACCAGAATCACAAATAATAAGACCATATCACTGTTGCTTTAGTTGTTCAATCAGGGCTGCAAAATAAGAGCTTTTCGCGGGATTCTGCAAACTTAATTTGTTGTACAGCTCGATGGCTTTTTGCCGGTTTCCCTGCTTTATCCATACTTCTGCCATGGCTTCTGTTACTACATCGCGGTTTTCCAAAGAATGCTCAGCCAGTGTAATGACCTTTTCCTCAGTCTTTTTGTCAACCTGCTTTGCAATTTCAGTTGGGGTGGTTTTCTTCAGCACTTTCAGCCATTCGGTAAAGCTTTTCAACTGCTGGCCAAATTTGTCTTTTGGCAGTTCATCCATCTTTAGTTTTATGCCTTGCGAGGCGAAGTAATCTACGGTATGAAAAGCTTCAAAAACAAGGGGTGCACCCGGGTCGGGCAAAGGCTCCATTTTTAACGGAGCTATCTTCATTTCTGGTAAGGCCGGTTCATCTTCTTTTATTGCCTCAGTTGAAAGTGTGCCTTCTTGTTGGACTGGTTCAGTATATTCTTCCTGTACAGTGGTTATATTTTCAGCAGCAACCGTTGCTTCGGTTATAGGTTCAGTCACCGCTTCCGGAATGGCTTCGCTTTGTGTCAATGTTGCTGGTTCCTCAACAGCAGGAGTTTCTATAGTTGTTGATACTTCCTGAAAAACAGCTTCCTCTTGTACAGGTAAATCTTCAACCTTAGGGGCAAACTTTAATTCCTCTTCGGTTAAAGAATGAACTTTGGTTGCCGGAACTTCCATTGATGGTTGCAACGATGCGGGTTCATTATTAAGCGTATAATCGAGCCAGAGTGGATTGGTGAAATAAAGTGATGTTTTCTGAACCTGTTTTTTATAAGCTTCTGCACCTTCCTGTTTCAATTTACCCGCTAACAAAAACTGGGCTATACCAAAGTACGGATACTTGTCTGCAAGGATCTCCAGTTCCCACCGGCTGCATTCCTGCAGGGTGTTTTTTTTGAACAGGGATTGTGCAAGTTGGTTAGCGATATTGTTCATGCCTGTAAGTTAAGTGTAACTCACCAATTGGAAAAAAGCTTATTGAATATTTCGTCTGTCAGGTTCGAAATTATTTGTTCATTCAATTGCACTTCGGCTTGTTGTAAAGTAATAGTGGCGGAAAAGTCGAAGGAACGGCTTACCGGGTAATCCTTTGTTGTATTTGCAAGCCGGTCATAAATGCTTACACTCACGGATACATTCAGACGATCTGTTGCGTTCTGCTGTTGTGAAATAGCTGCTGTACTTACAGAATAGTCGCTGATAAATGCGGTGATTTCCCAGTCAGCATTATCGCCATTTGTTTGTACCAGTCTTGTCTGGTTCACTATCTTTTGCCGCAGCTTATCGGTGAGTTGCGGGCTCAGTTGCGGGTTGATATATCTTGCTTTGTTTTCTATAAAATTGACTTTTACCGTTTTTATACTGTCGGGTATAGATACATCTTTGAACCGGTAAATGCCGCAACTGCTCACTGAAGCAGAGAACCATATCAATGCAATGATTGGAAGAATATATGAAGCATGCAATAGAAGGGAAAGCCTTTTCCCGGGTAATTTTTTATTGGTCATTCCAATATTGAACTTATTCTTCAATGTCATACTCTTTTAATTTCCGGTAAAGTGTTCTTTCACTGATACCAAGATCCAATGCAGCGTCTTTTCTTTTTCCCCGGTGCTTTTTCAGCGCTTTTATAATCAGCTCTTTTTCCTTATCCACAATGTTGAGGCTTTCTTCTACTTCTTCATGATCATGAATATCATTGTGAACTAATAC
>JAEUVI010000506.1 GCA_016787105.1 Chitinophagaceae bacterium
GTATCAAACAAATTGAAATAAGTTTGGATTAATTAAAAAATATTATACCTTTAAACCAGTTTTCATAGGGTACGGATTAAAAACGGGCCAGGGTTTCTACCCAGGCCCTAATTATTTTAACTGGTTCACAGTAATTTATAAGGCTATTTTCCTGCTTATTTTTTGTCTTATTTCAGCTTACTTTCTTCATTTACCCCATTTATAGCATCAAAAACATATCCTTTTTCGGCAAAGAATTTTAAAACTTTTGGCAAACAGTATTGCAATCTTGAAAATGCTTTTTCACTGTCATGAAATACAATAATTGAACCTGGTTTTGTATTGAATAATACATTAGAAAGACATTGTTCACCCTCTATTGATGTATCAAAGTCTGCACTCAGTACATCCCACATTATTACTTTTGCTTTTCTTCCTTTCATGGCTGCAGATAAATGCTTTGCCTGGAAAGAAGTAATGCGTCCATATGGCGGACGAAACAGATCGCTATCTATATAATTTGCAGCTTCTGCTACATCTTTCATGTACACCTCGTTATTTGTTTTCCATCCATTCATGTGATTTTGTGTATGGTTGCCCACGGTATGCCCCTCATTAAGGATACGCTTATAGATATCCGGCCATGCTTTTACATTTTTGCCAATACAGAAAAAAGTAGCGAGTGCATTGTACTTCTTTAATTCATTTAATACAAAAGGAGTGGCTTCAGGATGTGGCCCATCATCAAAGCTGAGGTAAATGATTTTCTTTGTGGCAGGAATTTTCCAAACATATTTCGGATAAACAGCTCTTAGCCACCAGGGCGTTTTCACAAAATATTTTTTCATCACAACAAAGATAACCCCTTTAGAATACTGGGTTTTATATTTGCAGCCTATGAGTAAGAAAGTCCGTGTACGTTTTGCACCCAGCCCTACAGGAGGCCTGCACCTCGGTGGAGTAAGAACAGTTTTATATAATTATCTCTTCGCAAAAAAACATGGCGGTGATTTTATACTGCGGATAGAGGACACTGATCAAACCCGCTATGTAGCTGGTGCAGAAGAATATATTTTTAATTGCCTGCAATGGACAGGCCTTATTCCCGATGAAAGCCCGGCGCATGCTGGCAAATATGGTCCGTACAGGCAAAGTGAACGCAAGCCAATATATCGGCAATATGCTGAGCAATTAGTAAAAGACGGGCATGCTTACTACGCCTTCGATACGCCTGAAGAACTTGAAAAGATGCGCAGCGATTTCAAAACGGAACATAATCCTTCGCCCCAATACGACCATACAGTCCGTAAAAAAATGCGTAATTCTCTTTCCCTAACAGATGCAGAAACAAAACAATTACTTGATGCTGGTACCAGGTATGTAATTCGCATAAAAATGCCGGAAAATGAAACTGTATCTTTTACAGATATGATTCGTGGCGAAGTGAGCTTTGATACTTCAGTAGTAGACGATAAGGTATTACTGAAAGCAGATGGTATGCCTACTTATCACCTGGCAGTGGTGGTAGATGATTATTTAATGAAGATAACCCATGCCTTTCGTGGTGAAGAATGGCTACCTTCTGCACCAGTACATGTATTGCTATGGAAATATTTGTTTGGATTAAATGAAATGCCACAATGGGCGCACCTGCCATTGATATTGGGCCCAAATGGCAAACTGAGTAAACGTGATGGAGCAAAATATGGCTTCCCTGTATTTGCTATGAGCTGGATTGATCCAAAAACGAATGAACTTACAGAAGGATTTAAAGAAAAAGGATTTTTGCCGGAAGCATTTATTAACCTACTCGCTTTGCTTGGATGGAATGACGGTACAGAGCAGGAAATTTTTACCAAAGAAGAGTTGATTGAAAAATTCTCGATGGATCGTGTGCATAGCGGCGGCGCAAAATTCGATTATGAAAAAGCAAAGTGGTTCAATCATGAATGGATAAAGAAGTCAGAAGCCGGAAGTCTGAAGTCAGAAGTCAGAAGTCTTTTTAGCACAAATGGTATTAATGTTGATGACGATAATTTACTTGAAAAAGTAATCGGCCTGGTAAAAGACAGGTGTACACTGCTTACAGATTTTGTACAACAAGGCTCTTTCTTTTTTCAACAGCCGCAGCAATACGATCTTGATGCAATAAAACCAAAATGGAATGATGCAAAAAGGAAATTCTTCGAATCATTCACAGAAGAATTAAATACAATACCTGAATGGAAAAGCGCCTTCATTGAAGATGCATTTAAAAAGCTGGCTGCAATTCAAAATATAAAACCGGGAGAGCTGCAATTGCCTTTGCGTATTATGCTGGTGGGTGGAAAGTTTGGTCCGCCGGTTTTTGAGATTGCGGAAATATTAGGTGCTGGCGAAACAAGTGCAAGAATGAATAAAACCTTGTCACTATTATAATAATATAATTGGCCTACTGTTCGGGTGTTGAATACCATTTTGTATATAGCTTTTTAAATATCGGTTCAATCACAATCAGCAACAATATCAACCCGCTTATTTCAGCAATCAAAAAATGTAGGCTCTCGTATTTGAAATATTCAATTTTTTCCACTTCAGTCATTTGG
>JAEUVI010000507.1 GCA_016787105.1 Chitinophagaceae bacterium
AAATGCTACGAATCGTTGGATGCAATCCAGCAACATGCAGATACTATTGGTGTGATTGTTGGCAGCCCTGCCCGAAACCTTACAAAAGAAGGTAAGGATCTTTTCAATGCGGCTTATTTACTATATGAGAAAAAAATAATAGCTGAAATACATAAAACGCTCTTGCCAACTTATGACGTGTTTGATGAATATCGTTATTTCGAGCCGGCATTTGAGTGGAAAGTGGCGGAGTTCAAAGGAAAAAAGCTTGCTATTACTATTTGCGAAGACATCTGGAATATGGGCGATAATCCATTATACCGCATTACACCAATGGAGCAACTCGCTCCTGCCAAGCCCGATGTAATGATTAATCTTTCTGCTTCTCCCTACAACTATGCACAGGATGTAGTAAGGGCAAGCATTGTAAAGGCGCATACAGTAAAGTATGGCATCCCGATGTTGTATAGTAATACGGTTGGTTCGCAAACAGAAATTGTATTCGACGGTGGCAGTCTTGTATATGATGCGAACGGCAACAAGGTAAAAGAAATGAAATATTTCGAGGAAGATTATGCCATTTTCGATTTAGAGGAATTGTGTAAAAAGAATACTTCATCAAAACAGGTAGAAGAAAAATATTATTATTCTTCTGCCGAAGTAGGGCAGGGCGAAGACACAATTAAATATCTTACCAATGAAAAAAATATTGATGAAATATACCATGCTTTGATTCTCGGCATCAGGGATTATTTTTCAAAAATGGGCTTTACCAAAGCGATACTCGGCGCTTCAGGCGGTATTGATAGCGCGGTCGTGCAGGCATTGGCTGTTGCTGCATTAGGAAAAGAAAATGTGCGTGCAGTTTTAATGCCGTCTCAGTATTCTACTTCACATTCCGTAGAAGATGCAGAAAAGCTGGGAAAGAACTTAGGTAATGCTTACGATATCGTAGCAATAAAGAATATCTATGAAAGTTTCCTGTCAGAACTAAAGCCTGTATTTAAAGATTTACCATTTGGCCTGGCAGAAGAAAATATTCAGGCACGTACAAGGGGTAATTTACTGATGGCCATCGCCAATAAATTTGGCTATATTCTATTGAATACGTCCAATAAGAGCGAATTAGCTACGGGGTATGGCACACTGTATGGAGATATGGCTGGTGGATTGGGTGTATTGGGCGATTTGTATAAAGTACAGGTGTATGCACTGGCGAAATATATTAACCGGAACGGAGAAATTATTCCGAACAATATTATTACAAAAGCGCCTTCTGCTGAATTGCGCCCTAATCAAAAGGACAGCGACAGCCTGCCTGAGTATGATATTCTTGACAGGGTATTGTATCAATACATCGAACAACGCAAAGGGCCAAAGGAAATAATCGCACAGGGATTTGATGCGGCATTGGTAGCAAGAATTTTAAAACTGGTAAATACAAATGAGTACAAGCGTAACCAGTTTTGCCCGATTATCCGTGTAAGCTGTAAAGCATTTGGAGTGGGGAGAAGAATGCCGATAGTAGGGAAATATCTCTCCTGAAAACTTATTTCTTAAATGTTAACACTGCATTCTGTGTAGAGCCCATCATATTTACATCCTGCGATACTATTAACTGTGTTTCGGTAAGACTTACTATTGTGAACGTATCATTGCCCAACGGGAATAACGGTACATTGGCTTTTATTTCTGTTTCGCCATTCTGAAAAACCCATGTGAAAGCAACAGTTTGTGGATCGGCAGCATCACATTTGGTTGGCCCTTCATCTGCAGTGCCACTACCATTTGCTGCAAAGCTTAGTGTATTGTCTTTATCGCAGGGAGCTATAAAACCCGAAGCATCTGTGCCGGCTACTTTTGCGTTATCAAATTTCCAGGTGTTCTGCACCAGCAAATCTGTTTTTGTCTTTGCCTGGTTACTACTTCCTGAGTCTTTTTTGCAGGAAACGGCTATAAAAAGCAGAACAAAAGCGCACATTCCAATAAAAACCCCATTTTTTTGCATAGAAATCAGTTTAATAGCTAAAAATAATTCAACTGTTATAACATTAAAACGGTAGAATTACGTTCATAAGAAACGGATTTTTCCTTCAGCTTAGTATCCCGGCAGGAAAATTGCTGAATGCAGTTCG
>JAEUVI010000512.1 GCA_016787105.1 Chitinophagaceae bacterium
AACCATTTTTGAAATATGAAGGAAAATGGGCGATTGTTTTAGGTCTGACTTCTAATAAAGGCGCCAGCGATTTTGAATTACAAAAGATGATAAGTGAAAATGGTAATGAACAGCTCCGCCCTGAGATGTTATATGAAAGAGTATTGAAAACAGTTGCTGGTTGGGGAAGCAAAGAAAACCTGATGTTTGTTGTAGGTGCTACACAAGCCGAAGAATTTGTAAACATTCGCAAATTGACTCCCGATCATTTTTATTTGGTGCCCGGAGTAGGGGCTCAGGGTGGCAGCCTGAAAGAAATTTCTGAAAAAGCTATGATTAAAGATTGTGGGATACTGGTAAACGTAAGCCGTGCAATTATCTACGCTTCGGAAAAAGAAGACTTTGCAAAAGAAGCTGCTGCAATCGCACAGCAGTACCAGTTGGAAATGGCCGGTTATTTACCATTTTAGTTACAATTTTTCTAATACGGCAGGCGTTATCAAAATCAAACAACAGGTTATGATGCGCCGTATTCTAGGTATAACTAGTATTCTTTCTCTTCTTGTTTTTTCCTGTACAAAGAAAGATGTTGCTGCCGATGGCAAATCCAATAGCAACACTGTTGTATATAACGTAAATAAAGCAACGATTCTTGAACTCGTAAATAACGTAAGAAAAGCAGGCTGTAATTGTAATGGCACAATAATGCCTCCTGTTGCGGAAGTAGCATGGAATGATCAGTTGGCAAAAGCTGCTTTCGATCATAGTGTGGATATGAAAACGAATAATTATTTCAGTCACACAGGCCTGGATGGTTCTACAGTTGGTCAGCGTATTACTGCAGCCGGATATAATTGGTCAACCTATGGAGAAAACATCGCAAATGGTTATACAACTGAGCAGGATGTAATAAACGGTTGGCTGAGTAGTGAAGGACATTGCAAAAACATAATGAATGCTGATTTTAAAGATATGGGTGTTGGCCGCGATGGCAATTACTGGACACAGGCATTCGGATCAAAATAAGTAAAAATTAGTTTTGAGAACTGTGTAATGTATTTACAAAATCTCCTCCAAGGCCAGGAAATAAATGATCTAATCAAAACTGGTATTTGTATAAATTCTTAGAAATATAATCACTACATTCGCGACAGACTAAAAGGAAATGGTGTCTTCCTAATTGAACCGCCTTAAAAAAGCTGATGGCGCCTGGTTATTAATGTAAAACATTTAATCAGGGATAGTATGTCAATAAAAACACAAAAGTCATCCGGCAAGAAAATCAGCTTACATCTTCGAATCTTTTTTAGACGTTACCCAGCTATACTTTATATTTCAAAGTGGTTTCTCATCAGTTTGCTAATTGGCATTTGTGTTGGCTCTGCTTCGGCAGGTTTTCTTCAATCATTGGATTGGGTAACAAATTACCGGGAAAATCATTTATGGCTTATCGCCTTATTACCTGTTGCTGGTTTGCTTATTGGCTTTTTATATCATTACCTGGGAAAAGAAATTGAGCCAGGTAACAACCTGCTTATTGATACCATTCATAACCCAAAAGAGATTATTCCATTTCGGATGGCGCCGTTTGTTTATATCGGCACTATGGCAACGCACTTATTTGGTGGGTCGGCAGGGCGAGAAGGTACTGCACTGCAAATGGCAGGAGCTATAGCAGATCAGTTCAGCAAACCGTTCCGGCTATCAGGAAGTGAACGGAAAATTTTAATCATTGCAGCTATTGCGGCAGGTTTTGGTTCTGTATTTGGCACTCCGCTGGCCGGTGCAATCTTTGGTCTTGAAGTGTTTGTTATCGGTCGTTTAAAATATGATGCAATATTTCCAGCCTTCGCTTCAGCGATCATAGCTGATTTGGTAACCAAGCTATGGCATACAGCCCACACTCACTATAGCATCGGGATTATTCCAGGCATATCATTCCAGAACATTATTTATGCAATTATTGCAGGTATTGTATTTGGTTTATGTGCTGCGACATTTACCAAAGCAATTCATTTTGCAACATCTCTTTTTAAAAAGAAAATAAAATTTCCACCTTTCCGCTCTTTTTTGGGTGGTGTATTGGTGGCATTAGCTGTATGGGCTATTGGTACTACAAAGTATATTGGCTTAGGTATTCCAACAATTGTAGCATCGTTTGATCAACAATTGCCAGCATATGACTTTGCTTTAAAAATGGCTTTTACTATTCTTACATTAGCTGCGGGCTTTAAAGGAGGCGAGGTAACACCTTTATTTTTCATAGGTGCTGTATCCGGCAATGCCTTATCGTATATTATTCACTTACCTACCGGGCTTTTAGCAGGAATGGGCTTTGTAGCTGTATTTGCAGGAGCAACCAATACCCCGATGGCCTGCATTATGATGGCTATGGAATTATTCGGTAGCGAATGTGGCGCATATGTTGCTATAGCCTGCGTGGTCGCTTACCTGCTATCAGGGCACAACAGCATTTATGGTAAGCAAAAGATTGGTGAAGCCAAGCATAGCAGGTTTGTAAATTATGAGGGTAAAAGAGTAAATGAACTAAAAAAATAAAGTTATGCCAACATGGATTATCTATGCTATCATCTCAATGATATTTGCAGGTTTCACGTCGGTGCTTGCAAAATATGGG
>JAEUVI010000516.1 GCA_016787105.1 Chitinophagaceae bacterium
ACCATATTTACATACGCATTCAATGCATAACTGGCTTTTACTTTCAGTGAATCGTCAGTCAACAACTTCATAAACGATTTCCATTCGGACTTGCCCCAATTATTCATTGCTGACAATGCTGCATCTGCTTCTGCCCGATGCTGATATGGAAATGCTGCAATGGCTGCATTCACTTTCGATGCAGACGATTGTGCCTGTACATTAATCGCGGCAGTTGTAAACAGGATAACAACTGGTAAAAAAGAAAGGAACCTTTTCATATAAATATTTTAACCGGATTAGTTTTAATTATTAAATAGTCCATGGTCCTCTCATGGGAGGATTAATCAAATAGTTGGCTTCGTCATCACCAATGAAAACCTGGTTGACAGGATCAAATTTCAATGAGCGCCCCAACTGCAACGCTATCTTACCCATATTAATAATAGTACAGGATCTGAACCCATTCATTTCATTCAAAGCAAACGGTGTTCTGTATTTTACTGATTCAAGAAAACTTGTAACCTGTGGCTCCGGATCAGGCATCATCGCCAGTTTCTCTTTCAGGTTAGGTATGTCCGATCGGAAACCTGCATATAATTTCCCCTTAGGCCCTTCTATATAAGCTGCCTCAGGATCTTTTGCTTCACCATCCAAAATGATCTTACAGCCATCTTCATAGGTGTAAGTTATTTTCCTGAACGTGCCTACCGCATCAGGATGTTGTTGTTCCGCATCCACATCAACAGATATAGGGTTTGTGTGATCTTTTCCAAGGAAATATTGAATCGGGTCGATATAATGTTGTCCCATATCGCCGAGTCCTCCACCATCATAATCCCAATAACCCCTGAACGTCTGGTGTACGCGATGCGGATTATAAGGTTTAAAAGGCGCTGGCCCCAGCCACCTGTCGTAATCCAGTTCAGCGGGCACAGGCACCGTTTCGAGTCTTGTCTTTCCTACCCAATAAAATTTCCAGTCGAAACCGGTTGTTTTACTAACGGTGACGGTTAACGGCCAACCCAGCAATCCCGATTCTACTAATTTTTTAATCGGCCTTACTGTAGTATTCATGCCATAAAATGTATCGCTGAACCGGAACCATGTATTCAACCTGAACATGCGCTTGTATTGCTGCACGGCTTCTACCAGTTTTTTGCCTTCTCCGATTGTTTTGGTCATTGGCTTTTCGCACCAGATGTCCTTGCCTGCTTTTGCAGCATCAATAGCAATGATACCATGCCAATGCGGTGGCGTAGCAATATGTACAATATCTACTTCGGGTAATGCAACCAGTTCCCTGTGATCATGAAATGTTTTCACTCCGCCGCCGATCATGTTGGCGACCTCAGTCAAATGATTCTTATCCACATCACAAATAGCAACAACACGGGTTCCATCATAACCGATATGTCCGCGGCCCATTCCGCCGACACCGACAATTGCTTTTGTCAACTGATCGCTTGGCGCAAGAAAGCCTTTACCCAACACATGCCTGGGTACTATGAAAAAGCCTCCTGCAATGGCGGCTGATTGTTTTAAAAAGCGCCTTCTGCTGTTTTTTTGTGATGATTGCATTTAGATGAATGTTTACCTTTTTTAAAAAATCAAGATATAGAAAAAGCAAATACTAAAATCGGGATATATTAAATTCAGAAATAATCAGAGAAAAAAATCAAAAATCAAACGTTTGATTTTTCCTGTTTGATAAAAATATGAGAAGGAAAGGTTTAAACTATGCCTTACAATACTGGTTAGCGAAAAATTTACCGGGTTATTTCAATAAAAAATCCGGAAGACATTCCTTTATCAGAAACAATCTTCCGGACTCAGCCTTTTTACTTTTTAATTTTTACTTAGCCTCTACTCTCCCCAAATCTCATCTTCACCCTTCAGCCATCTCTTCACCAAATCAGTTGTTACAGATTTTGGCCTTTCAAGTGCGAAGCCTAATGCACGATCCCAACAGAGACTTGCCAATACACCCAACGCACGGCTTACTCCAAACAACACAGTGTAAAATTCATATTCCTTCATGCCATAGTGCACGAGCAATGCACCGCTATGCGCATCCACATTCGGCCAGGGGTTTTTAATTTTTCCCAATGATTGCAATATCGGTGGTACTGCTTCATAAATATTCCAAACCGTTTGCACCAATGGATCGTCGGGCATATGTTTTTTTCCAAACTCCATCTGCGCGGTGAAGCGGGGATCTGTTTTACGCAATACAGCGTGGCCATAACCCGGCACTACTTTTCCTTCGCTCAGGGTTTTCTTTACATACTCCTCAATCTGCTCTTTTGCAGGTTTTTCTGTTTTCAGATCCTCACGCAGATCAAATATCCATTTGATTACTTCCTGGTTGGCCAGTCCATGCAGCGGACCTGCCAAGCCATTCATACCTGCAGCAAAACTCAAATAAGGATCACTTAAAGCAGACCCGACAAGATGCGTAGTATGTGCAGATACATTTCCACCTTCATGGTCGGCATGTATGGTCATGTACAGGCGCATCAGTTCTTTAAAGCTTTCATCCTGAAAACCGAGCATATGTGCAAAGTTGCCAGACCAATCAAGCAAACCATTGGGTTGAATATGTTCTCCGAATTTATATTTACGACGATAGATATAAGCTGCTACACGGGGCAATCTTGCTATCAAATCCATTGAATCATCGAAGGCTGCCTCCCAGTAATCTTTTTTATTCATGCCTGCCGCATATTTTTTTGCGAACTGGCTTTCTGTCTGCAATGCCATAATCGCAACGACGAACTGTGTCATCGGGTGCGTATTGATCGGTAATGCTTCAATAGTATTAAAAACATGTGTGGGTACATGGCTGCGGCGCTGCCACAATTCTGTTACAGTATGCGCATCATCATCATTTGGCAATTCACCAACGAGCATCAGGTAAAATAAACCTTCGGGCAATGGCTCCGAACCACCTGGCGCTTTGGGCAATTTCTTTTGTAACTCCGGAATAGAGTAACCACGGAAACGGATACCTTCCTGCGAATCGAGCAATGAAGTTTCGCTGACAAGCCCGGTCATACCACGCATACCCTGGTATATCTGCGAAAGCTGTACTTCACCGATTGTTTTTGACCCATGCTCCTTCAGTAAATCTTTGATTTCTGCACCTACTTCATCTGCTTTTTTGCGAAACCGCGCTTTGATATCTGCCATGTGAAAGCTCTTTTATTGGGAAAAAATTATATCCGGGTTTAAACGGCTAAAGTTAGGCAATGACGGCTGCGCAGCAAAAAAAACAGGCAATAAGTTCTTGTAGAAAATCAACCGTTTGCAAGTGATAAGGAGCGGCGCAAATCAACTGCCCGATAATGTCGTCCGCAGCAAAAAAAAGTGGTATAACGAATAAGCCGGCCAGAAAAGGGAATGCCTCAGACTTGACCCTGACTTCATAAGAAGTAATAAATTCCTAATCTCTTTTTAATATTCGCAAAGGAAATTGTTACTTACTTCGGTGCCTTTTTATAAAACCACCACGCAACAAAACAAAAAACAATATTGGGAAGCCAGGCAGCTATCAGCGGTGGCAGGTTGCTTTTTACCGCGAATACCGTAGAGAACCGATCTGATATTATGAAAATGGCTGCGATTGCAATTCCGATTGCCAGGTGCAATCCACTTCCGCCCCGTATTTTGCGACTCGCTATCACAGCGCCAATCATGGTGAGCAGTACAACAGTAAATGGGGTAGCACTTCGCCTGTATTTTTCTACTTTTAGTGTATTCAGACCTTCAGTTCCCCTTAGCTCTTCCGCTTTTATATATTCACTTAATTCAGGCGTAGTGAGTTTATCTTTCAGAAATTCATCACGACGAAGATCCGCAGGCTGTACGTTAAGCTCCATGTACATATATTCTGCGTTGGCAACTATTTCCTTCATGCTATCGATAGTACGGGCGACTACATTATTCAGCTTCCAGCTTTTTCTCGATGTATCCCAGTTTATGGTTTCTGCCCGCAGGTTATAGATCATTTTATTGTGCGAAACCCGGTCAAGAAAAAAACCTGTTGCCCGCTTCGCGGCTGTATCATAATACCGTATACCAAAATAAGTATTGGAATCTGCACGCAAAAAAAACTTATTCGTATTGCCAAAGCCGCTTCCTTTTTTCAGGTGTGCTATTTCAAAAGTGCTTTTTATTTCATTTGCCCGTGGAATAAAATAGCGGTTGGCTGCCCATAAAATGATTGATAAAAAATACCCCCTGCGAGATAAGGGCGTAAAAAACGGTTGAAACTGGTACCGCTGGCAAGAATGCTAATAACCTCTGACCGTGCAGCCATGCGGCTGGTAAAATAAATAACGGCTATAAAAACAAACAGCGGAAATAATAAACCCCATATAAAAGGTACAAAACCAAAATAATAGTTTTTGATGATGTAAGCAGTACTCAGGCCCTCCTTTACAAAGTCATCTGTTTTTTCACTGCTGTCTATCGCTACCGCGATAACAGTAAATAACAGCATGCAAAAAACGAATGTAACCAGCAGCTTCTTCAGTATGTACCAGTCTATCTTTTTCATCCGCTGCGAAGTAACAGAATTCTAAGGGAATGAAATGTGAAAGATTTACGTTGGAAAACCAGTTAATAGCAGGAGTATAAAAGGCTATCTTGTACTGCGTTCCGGTATTCCTTTTTGGTATTTGAAATCTTCGTATCCGAGATAAATAGATACCGGTGGCTGCACTTACAGAATCATCCAGCGCATCTTCATTCTGGCGGTAACGGTTACAAAAGTCTACTTGCTCCCCGAGATATTCCAAAAAGAATCTTTATTATTTCTTTCAGGCTATCAAAAAGAAAAAGGCTTTGCTGACGCAAATCGGCTATGCGGTCTGATTCACTGTGTACATTAGCGCCCCTTTCCCGCATCGCATTGCCGGGTGATAACTCAAAAGACAGGGACTTACCGAGAAATTATGCGTCGCTGCTTAAAGCCAGGTTATCACTCACCATTAAAATCTTGTAAGTATTTTCCAAACGACAAGGATGTAAACAATTTCACTGAGGATTTTATATACCAGCGCCCATGGCAGGCTGATAAAAAGTAACCAGCCCAATAGAAAAACTATTGCTATTATCAAAAGAAAAGGAATTGGTGCCAGATAGCCCAGGATTTTAATGAAACCCGGCCTACTGAATCGTTTAAAGGCGGTTGAATCTTTCCTTTCTTCGCCATGCACAATAAAGTTTGCGATCTCATCCCAGTATTTTTCCGTGATACCTTCTCCATGTCCTCCATTTATGTATTTGATTTGCCTGTTGTCAGATAAACCTGCAAAGCCGTCGAACCCGCCCGCGCCTAAATCTATAGCTCTTATTTTTTCGAATGCCTTTGGAAAAATACCTACTACAATGTCGTTAGTTGCTGCAATGTTCAAAAAGTTTTTGATCCTGCCGTTTTGTTTCAGTATTTCCCAGTCAAACTTCCGCTGCACTACGCTGCCGGCAAACACAACATTTTTGAATTTGATTGCCGGGTATTTTTTTAGTGCTGCTGCGAATAAATAAGTACCGTTACTGTGTCCGAAAAAAGAAAAATCATTGCGTGCTTCGGGGTATAATGCAAGGTTTTCTATATACTGATCAACCAGCCATTGCATTTTATCAATCCTCTTTCTTAAAAGCAAAAATTCAAGCATAGAGAAATAACCATAGGAAGATGTTTCAATAGCAAATTTTTTTTCGTTTTGCGCACCAACTTTTCTGACACGATCCGCTAACTTTCTCGTCCAGTAGGCTGTGTCGCGTATTCCATGAATAACAAAAACAACCTCTTTAACAGTCTTATCAATCTGCTTATCCGGATAATCTGTTGTGATTACATTGTCTGTTAGCAAGTCGTCGCGGGAAGACGTTATAGCTTTTGAAAAAACTTCCTTTCGCAAATGACCGTTCATTTTCTCCTCGAAATTCAATACATTAATGTGATCGGAATATGGCATTTCCAGGTAGATAAAATTCTGACCGGTCAAAAAGTCGATATTGTCCTCTGGTGAAATGAGATCATCAATAGTACCCAACAACTGAACTACCAGTGGATTTCCTGCTTTCTTTTCTGTGGCATGACGCAGCATGGAAAGCCATTGAATACGTAGCTGGGTAACAAACGAAGAACCTCTCTTTGTTTTGAAAGCAAGCGGCTTTTTCCCAAAAAGAAGAAACAGTTGGCCTATAAATACACCCAGCCGGTAAAGCATTGCATTTGTGGAATAAAGGTGTTTATTAATGGTCCAGCCATTATTGATGCCTGCAAAAAGAACAATGCGGGTGACCCGGTGAGCCCACTTCCTCGGGCTTTTAAATGGAGCATAAATTTTTTCAAAACGGGCATCTTCGTTTTCGCCACAGGCCACGATAAATAATTTTCGTACAAGCAGCGAACCTGTACTGTGCCCGATTAAAATAACTTGTGTTGTATCTT
>JAEUVI010000527.1 GCA_016787105.1 Chitinophagaceae bacterium
AAAGGGCGTTTATGATAATTGCCCTGATGATGAAGCAAAGAATACATTTATCATTCCTTCATGGCTTGAAAAATTAATTGCAAATAACTGGCTGGGCGATAAAACAGGGCAGGGTTTTTTTAAAAAAGTAAAAACACCCGATGGTAAGAGTGATATTCTTACACTGAACCTTTCAACATTTGAATACGAACCAAGAAAGAAACCAAAGTTTGCAAGTATTGAAGCTGCAAAACCTGTTGATGATTTAAACCAGCGCATAAAAATGCTGCTGGCGGGCCAGGATAAAGCCGGAGAGTTTTACCGCCATTTTCACTATGGACTGTTTTCGTACATTTCTCATCGCATACCGGAAATAAGCAATGAATTATATCGGGTAGATGACGCGATGATGGCTGGATTTGGTTGGGAAATAGGTGCGTTTGAAACCTGGGATTTGTTGGGTGTGGCAAGAACTACAGAGGCAATGAAAGCTGCCGGTTATAAAGTAGCCCCATGGGTTGATGAAATGATTGCAGCAGGCAATAAATCATTTTATAAAATTGAAGCGGGTAAAAAACTTTGTTACGACCCGGCTAGTAAAACATATAAACCATTACCGGGTGGTGATTCATTCATCATCATGAGCAACTACCAGGATAAACAGGTATGGAAAAATGGTAGTTGCAGGCTGTATGATTTAGGCGATGATGTACTAGGACTACAATGGAATACGAAAATGGGTACCATCGGTGGAGATGTACTCAGTGGTATACAAACAGCAATAGAAAAAGCGGAAAAAGAATACAAAGGGCTGGTTATAGCCAATGAAGGCGCAAATTTTTCTGCCGGCGCTAATATCGGTATGATATTCATGCTGGCAATTGACCAGGATTATGATGAAGTAGATATGGCTATTCGTGCATTTCAAAGTGCTATGATGCGTGCACGTTATTCCTCTATTCCGGTTGTGGTTGCTCCACATGGGCTGGCGCTGGGTGGTGCATGCGAGTTGAGCTTGCATGCTGATAAATGTTGCCCGGCTGCAGAAACATATACTGGTCTTGTTGAACTTGGTGTTGGATTAATTCCCGGCGGTGGCGGTACCAAGGAATTTGCATTGCGTGCTTCCGACGAGATGCATGAAGACGAACCAGAAACAATTACTTTAAAAAATCGCTTCTTAAATATTGCTACAGCGAAAGTCGGCACATCAGCATTAGAAGGATTTGATATTGGTGTGTACCGCAAAGGCCTGGATGAAATTGTTGTAAATCAGAATCGCAGAATTGCCGAAGCAAAGAGATCTGTGATAGAAATGTATGAAAGCGGTTATGTAATGCCAGTACAAAGAACTGATGTAAAAGTGCTGGGCCGTTCTGCCCTTGGAGCATTGTATGCCGGCATTAATGGTATGTGGCGCGCCAACTATGCAACTGATCACGACGTGGTTGTTGCAAAAAAACTGGCCTATGTAATGTGCGGCGGAGACTTAACAGAGCAAAGCCTTGTATCAGAGCAATACTTATTGGATTTGGAGAGAGAGGCCTTCCTTTCATTATGTGGTGAAAAGAAAACACTGGAGAGAATACAGAGCGTGCTGAAAGGAGGAAAACCGATACGCAATTGAACACCGATCACTATATCACGAGAGAAAACAAGGGCAGCCGATGGCTGCCCTTTGTAGTTCACCAAATCCTGCCACGCAGATCGCATTCGCACATTCCTCTTCCTCCGATCAATCTAATGTATTAATAAGGCTTACTGGTCACGTCTGCACCTTTGACAAGCCGTTTATTAATTATGTTGCACCTGTTTTCTTCTTAGAATTTCCTTAACACTTATCCCATAGTATTTGCATTCAGCTAAAGCCCATATCGGGTTGAGTTTCTTACCTGGTCCTTAAGGGCCGGGGTATTGAAAGTTTTGATCCGGGCTTTAGCCCAATAAAAAATATACCATGAGTTTAAAAAACAATTTTCTGACAGCTATACAACTTTACCAGCCAATAAAAAGTCATAACCTTTGATAAATAAAAGTATCTTAAGATCAAATGGGAGAAGCGGAAATAAATAATGGGCAACTGATTATTCATTCGCATATCATTACCTACGGAAATGTTGCTGATGATATAATTACCGAATCTATCCGGGAAGAAATAGAAACAATGTGGAATGAGGCAAACGGGAATTTAAATATAAATGGCAATCGTCTAAATGTTTCGTTTCATATTACGGCTTCATTTCAACCAGGTATCAGCGAAGTGGAAGTATACGAAAACATCAATCCGAGAAATAATTATTTCCGGATAGAAGATTACGCTTTGGGAAATATTTCCTTTGTTGATGGGCTTGGTTGCAACAGCGGTTATTTCTTGCTGGAAAACCTATACAAGGGTTCAACAACAGCAGCGCATGAATATGGG
>JAEUVI010000541.1 GCA_016787105.1 Chitinophagaceae bacterium
CTATTACTCTCCAGCTACTTCATCTTTTCCCTTAGTTCTCCAACTCTTATGCTTCGCGCCATCCATCTTTACAATCTTTGGTGTAAATCTTCCAACAACATCTACCAATGCTTTCTGCGATTGCATTACAACATTGATGTCTTTATATGCAAAAGGTGATTCATCTAATCCGCCGCCGAGCAATTTTATTCCAAACTTTTTCAGTTCATCTTTAAATTGCTTATCAGTTACAGATGCTATCGCCCTGCTTCGGCTCATCTTTCTTCCCGCACCATGCGATGCTGAATTTACAGATGCGGATTCACCTTTACCTTTTACAATAAATCCATCCGCAGTCATAGAGCCCGGAATAATTCCCAACACATCCTTACCTGCAGGTGTTGCTCCCTTGCGATGAACAATCACATCTTTTCCTTCCCACTTTTCTTTCCATGCAAAGTTGTGATGGTTCTCTACCATCTTCATCGGTCTGCGACCGAGTTGCTTTGCAATCTTTGCATGTATCACATGGTGACAGGCAGAAGCATAATCACCGGCGAGGTTCATCGCGTTCCAGTATTCGATTCCTTCTTCTTCATCCAATGATAACCATGCAAGGTTCTTTGCCTCCTGTGGTAGACGACGTTTGCTTATAGCAATCTTTGTATAATGATTGGCAATGTTTGCTCCCAACGCCCTCGAACCGGAATGTGTTAAGAACCCAATATACTTTCCAGTATCAATACCCAATACTGCATCTTTCTCTTCCACTTCTATTACACCAAACTCTGCAAAGTGATTACCAGAACCAGATGAACCCAATTGTTTCCATACTCTTCCATGCAACTTCTTTAACAATGGTAGTTGAAAGAACAATTCGTTCTCCATCACTTCGTGATTAGACGCTCTGTCAAACTGTGCGCCGCTTCCGAATAAAGTAGCTTCACCCAATTCTCTTGCAAAGAATGATTCTTTATCAATTAAATCCTTCGGGTTGATGTCAAACACACTTAAACACATACGGCAACCAATATCTACACCAACACCGTAAGGAATCACAGAATTTTCAGTTGCCAACACTCCACCTATCGGTAAACCATAACCGCTATGCGCATCCGGCATTAAAGCTCCTGCAACGCTCACCGGTAATTTTGCCGCCTGGTACATCTGGTGCATAGCGCCTTCTTCAATATGTTCCTGTCCGAATACATTGAATTGGATACCCGAATGATTCAATGATACGGCCTCCCCCAACCCCTCCGAAGGAGGGGCTTTAGACTCCGCCAGTTTGATAAACTCCTTTGCAATCAATGCAAGTACTGCGTCATCTTTATATTCTACCGGTGCTGCCAGTATTTTCTTTAATAAATTCATCACATCCTCCTTTGCCTCATGTTTGTAATGCTTTTGCATTACGTTCATCGCAACGCTTATCACCGGTCCTTCCGGATAGCCGATAGCCCTAAGTTCCTTTCCGGTTAATTTCATTTTACTCATAACAATTCCATTTTTAAAGACTCTTCGTAATTCTCTCCTTTGGGGAGATTTAGAGGGGCCTCTTTTCCTGATATTTTTAACTTGCTCATTTTTTTTAACCACGAAGGGCACAAAGGATTCATGAGCTTTGCGCCTTCTTTGAGTTCTTTGTGGTTTATTTTTTTTGCCAGCAATAGTAGCTCTGATTTAACTTTTGTTGCGACGCTCCGTTCAGAGTTCTGTTTGCTAATCATCTTTAGTGTGCCAGCTGTGAAAACAGAATTGGCATTGTTTTGCCAAAGATGTTCTTGCTATTTTAAAGCATTTCGGACATAAATTCAGTTTTAAATCATTTTTATGTTCCTGATAAATTCTTGATGCAACATTTTCTTTAAATGTTTGAAACCCATCCTTCAATAAATCAAGTACTGCCGGTTCAAAAGAAATAAGCCCCCTCTCTTTAAAGTGCGTGTAAAACTTTTCTTTTTTTTCGTTGCCGCTTTTCTCCAATGCAAAGTGATGCCATTCTGCTTTACTTTCATTGTCGGTCTTGAATTCCGAGCAATAGCCAAAAATATAATTAACCAACTCCGGGTATAATGTAATCTTATCCATAATATAGCTCCCGCATTTCAATCAATAATCTATTTACCTCTTTCATGTCCGGTTCGCCTCTCAACTCTGACTTTGCGTATAATGCATTCAATTCGTTCTTCAACACCTCTGCCTGTGCAACCAAATCATCATATTCATATTTTCCTTGTTTGATGTCGAGAAGAAAATCTCTATCCTTTCTCCAAACATTTATCTTTCCTTCAGTAGCTATTTCCTTAGCTGTCAACAGCAGACGAAATACATGCATCATGTTTTTGGAGTCATAATTCTTTCCATGTGACATAGTTGTATTGTATCTTTCTTCATTCCGCTTTGCCACCCATTCCCAATACTCTTTATATCGTTTACAATACACAGAATATCCGTCTTTATTAAAATACAACAGTCCAACCGGGCTTTCTTCTTTCGGTATGCTGCTCAGGCAAACATCATTTGCTTCTTCCTTTCTTATTACACCGGAGTATGGATGCTCTACTGAATAATACAAGTTGTAGCAATCTCTTAAATGTGGTATTGCAGCCAATCCCATTTTTTCCTGCTTAAACTCTTTATCCATAAGAAACTTCTGCAAAGGCACGGTTTCCTTCCCAAGATGCACAAAACAAAAATCCAACACTGACTTTCTTTCTTTCTCTACAGGGTTTACAATCTTCTTTTCCAAACCATAAGCCTTTTTTATTTGTGTATAGGCATAGTTTGCAAATGTCTGCTCGCATAGCCTTGACAAAAACATTTCTGGATTTACCCGATTCATGATTTCATGCTTCTGCAATACACATTTCTCTGGCATATTGAGCAACTCCATGATATTTGGATTGTTTTTAGAAAGCAACTCTATGAACCGTTTCAGTTCGTAATACACAATATCATTGCTTTCATTCGATACCTGGGGTGTATATTCAAGAGAATAAAATAGTTCCTTGGGTAATACAAATACTCCTCTGATATCCGTATCAGATTTTGCTGTATCCAGGCCATAAGCCTTGCTACCAACGATTGCTTCAAAAATCAACCAGCCATTCTCTTTTATATATTCAATTGTCAGCATTTGCATTTACCATTTTCAGAAAAAATTCATTCAGCAACGAATTGTCTGCTTTGCTCACCCCAAGGTTGTCTTTGGAGCTATCAAACAGTTCAAACAATCCTTTTATCCATTCATTTAAGCTTTCATCTTTTTTGTGTAAATATTTTTCATCCACACTCGCTTTTAATTTTATTAAATCTCTTACCTCATCCCTTCGCTCAGTACTTATCAACGTCATTAATCCCTCTATATCCATTGGTAATACGGATTTGTTTTTTACTATCCAATTGCAGGAGAGCAAAGACCGTATCAGGTAAAAATAGCTTTTCAGTTTTATTTCTTCTTTATCTTTCAGTTCTTCCCAAAACTTGTGCGCCAGCGAATAGTGATGATAAAACACAGCTGTTGGAGAATAATATTGATTTATCAATTCCTTAAACTCCTTTTTAAATGTTTCATCTGCATAGTAGCTTATCGGCGATTGAAACCGCTCTATCAATGGTGCGTTGGATTTCTTTAAAAGCACAAGGCATTTTCTTAAATCCCATCCTGTTATATCCAGGTCACCATCCATGTGCTCTATGGTATCCTTTCGTTGCGCCAGTGACAAATACCAATCTCTTTTATGCATGTATATAAACCGCACATCATAATCACTATCTGGTGAAGGAAAGCCCCAGGCCCTGCTGCCTGTTTCGCAGGCGTAGAGTATTTTGACGTTCTTTCTTTCTTCTGTCCCGGTTAGTATTTTAGATATATTTTCCATTTTTGAAACTTAAAAAGGTTGCCAGCCTTTTTTCTTGGCAACCAGTATTAATCAATAAGTAATTGCGTTACCACTGCCGTATTCCTTACCCATTCTATCGTATAGTTTTCATCTGCAGTGGGAGTACCAATTCTTTGTAAACCCTGAGCTTCTGCTTTTAACTGAAGCAGTGCTCCTACATTCAATCTGGATGATAATTTTTCCAGCATTAACTCAACACTTTTCTTGTTTACACCTTGTACCAGTTGCCCGGCAAAAGGCATCTCCAGCCAAACAATTTCTCTGCTTTGTACTTTAAGTACACCAAATATCAAACCCTTGCTCAGGCTCTGTGTTATCCTTACCTGGTGCTGCACACAGGATGGGTCGTATGCCACGCCGCTTGTTTGAGAAATGCTCATACGGTTTTTTGAATCCATCCATCCAACAGCCATATTCGGAGAAAGGCTTCCCATGCTGTACGCATTACAGGTGAATATTACATACTCTGCTTTCGCTTTTTCCAATTCGCCTACATTAATATCAATGTACTCAGCAGTACCTACTTTATCAGGTATGGAACGGATGTCGCCACTATGTTTGCAACCTGTTGCTACGAGGTTAGAGAACGAACAAAATTTTGCTTCGCCTGTGCTGAAAACAATGTAAGCACTCAAATCCATATCAAGGTGCTGCGCCTTCATTCCTGTACCCCACTGCATAAACAAACGAACCGTGTTGCCCTGTAATGGAAATATTGTTCCCATTAATGCTGCTGGCAGATCCTGCACTGTTTCGCTACGGTCGCCGATGGATACAGGAATTTTGTACAAGCCTTCTGCAATAAAAATGGTTTTGCTTTTTGTTGGCTGGTTTTTAAAACGCAGCGCCATCGCCTTAATACACAAACCTTCTATCGCTTCCTGCATCTGCACCAGTTCTGCTTCTGAATACTTTACCAGCAATGCATTATTCTTTACTGTTTTTGTATAGCCACCCAATGGCTTTACCACACGGTTGCCATTCTTTTCAAAATAGTTTTTAGCATACGCATTTAAAGTAAAGATCAAACGGGCAGGCACTTTATCCACTATGCCGCCAAATGCTTCAATAATGTTTTTATAACCAAACCAAAGCATGTTGCTGAACAATGAACGGGCAAACATTCCCGGGCGCTGTTGTAATAATGCTGTTACTTCTGCCTCATTGAATTTTTTACGGCTTTCATCCACAGCGCCCTGCCATACAAAATAAGTTTCATTGTAAAACTCATCCAATATGTCTTTCAGTTTTTCAAAGCCCGGTTTTTTACTCATCTCTGCCAAACGCAAAGCCCTTATCATCCTTACCCAAATCCCTCTTTTAGGGTGCATTATTTCGCAAATTTTTTCAACCGGCATGTTCAGGTTATTTATCCATTCCGCTACCATCTTGGATTCTGTTCTTGAATATTTCAGCTTTAAATCATCTTTTGATTTTACCACATTTTTTACAGCAGTATCAATAGTTACATTCCAGCCTGAATTATTTTGCTTGTGTTTTTTCAAAATAGTTTTTGGTTCCACCAATTGTATAAAGCCAGTGTGCTTAAACCATAAATACCTTAAAATATCTGCAGGTGTTTGAAACATGGGCTGTGCTTTTTCGGCCATATTGTTTTCCACTAAAAAATCTATTGCCAACACCATTGTTTCTTTCATTGCAATTTGTACATCGGGCAAACCAAAATGCTGCAGCAATATTTTGGCGCTTTCTTGTTGTGTTGCATCGAGAGCTGTTTTTGACTGAAGCAAATCAACCAAAAAGTTCTTGGCATCTTTTTCTGTCCACAATTCAAGCACTACGTTTTTTGATCCCTGGTTTTTTAATTCCAGTTTTTCAGATTCAAAAGGTGTTCCACAGAAGGGACAGCCATTATAACGCTCCAAAGGAAAAGTTCCTTCAGGAATAATATGTCCACATTGCAATGTTTTGCCAACATTCCATTTAAATACATTTGCTACCCATGTTGCAATATGGTCAAACCTTGTTTCACCGGTAGGTATATCCCAGCCCTTCACCAAAGGCGTCCAGTTTTTTTTCACGCCTTTTATATCGCATAATGCTTCGTACAAAATGTATTTGTATGCAGCAGAAGTTTTGTGCAGTGCTTTTAATACAGGTTCAGAAACGGTATACCCGAGTTTTGTAATATTCTTCACCAGTTCAAAACTGCTTTTAATAGTTTCAATGCTTTCGCTGATGCCTTCTGAAATGGGCAGATATAATGCCTGTTGGCGTAATGCCACGGTAATTAATTTATTCATTGTTTTTGTTTTAAAAGGCAATCGTCAATTTATTTTTCAGGTTTGAAATAAAACTGACTTGGCCTGTTATTTAATTTATTTGTGGGGCAGGCTGGATTCGAACCAGCATTATCCATTTAAGTAAATGTAAATTGACCTTATGATAATTTTTACATTTACTGCCCCATTTAGTGGAACAGGCCGGATTCGAACCGGCGACCCACGGCTTAACAGGCGGGTAGTAACTCTTAATTGGCCTCCTGGTAATTTTCAAGCGATTTGGAGTTGAACCAAAACCTCACGAATGGGGTTTACCGTGCAGTACGCCTGAATTGACCTTTCGGGGGGCAATCTTAAAAATATACGTTGCTCTAACCACTGAGCTACTGTTCCTTACTAAAAGAAGAAAATTGCAAACATCTTTTTTAACGTGATAGGTTATGTTGTAGTAATGCTTACTTGACCTTCTTTTATTTTATTCAACGAACTTGTTTTTCGTTTAATAACACAAACCTCCAATACAACTGTGCAACCTTTTTGCACAGTAAATAATTATTTCAAAAAATTCTGTCACTCCTATGGGATTCGAACCCATACTTTGCTTTTGGCAATAGCCCGGCTGTAAATACGCTTCCCTACTAAGCGTTAACTTCTCGGTGCACTGTAAATTCTGTCCATCCAAACGCATAGTCTGAACGGCATCATCCGGACACTCCGTGGCTACGTAATTTTCCCACTGCACTTCCTTTTA
>JAEUVI010000549.1 GCA_016787105.1 Chitinophagaceae bacterium
AAAGTTTCGCATTTCCAGTTACATTCATTCCGTTTTACCAGATTTCCTGCAACGTTTGTTTTTCTAAATTACGATCCAGGAATATCCTTTTCCAAATTTTTCATTCATAGGTTCTGCACTTGTTTAGCACAGTTTTATGCACATCCCAAACCAATTAAAAATGAAAAAGTAAAAAAACGCAAACTTCATTTAACAGACATCTACTCCTGATTCCCGACTATCAACTATTGACTCCTGCCTTCTCCCTAACTCCTCATATTCTCATACTGCAATGGAATACCGAGTCCCCAGCTTTTTGAAGCCTGTATCACTTCCTGCAGGTCATCTATTTTTTTGCCAGTTACCCTTACTATATCATCGTTGATGGCTGCCTGTACTTTAAGACCTGAGTCTTTGATCATCTTTACTATCTTCTTCGAATCTTCCTGGCGAAGACCGTTTCTTACCTGCACTTCCTTCTTTACCACTTTGCC
Source organism: Chitinophagaceae bacterium (assembly GCA_016787105.1). GTDB lineage: Bacteria > Bacteroidota > Bacteroidia > Chitinophagales > Chitinophagaceae > JAFDYH01. The sequence continues at coordinate 474 of JAEUVI010000549.1, forward strand.
ACTCTGGTATGTTTCCTTTGAAAAATCGAATGCTTCGGGAGCTATGCCCTGCTTATGCGCCCGGCTTATCAATACATCCAGCAACTGGCGCATCTTCATATCGTCATCTGTTTCAATATTGATTTTAAATTCCTTTTTGTTCAGATCAATTACCACATGCGAGCCTTTAAAATCAAACCTATTGGTAATTTCTTTACTTACGACGTTGATTGCATTATCAAGCGCCTGGGCATCTACTTTGCTTACAATATCAAATGAAGGCATATTTTCAGTTTTTAAGAATGATGTCAAATGTAAACGGTTTTTAGAAAATCAGTTTCGCCAGTGAAAATATTCTGATTGATAAGAAAAACCCCGCTCTTTTGAGCGGGGAAGAAAAATTGACTAACTACAAAAAAATATCAGCAGAATAAAGGTTTAATGATAGTTTCCATGGCTATACTTGTGTTTTAATTTCCTCCACCGCCTACACGGCTTTGCTCGTCATCAGCACCGCCCGTACGACGACGCGCTGCTGCAATATTTTGCTTTCCGAATTTATAAGTGAATGAAATTGATACCTGGCGACTGTCACGCTTGCGATCATTGGCAACAGTCAGATCAACATCTGCATATTTGGAATAACCTGAGAAATTGCTGGTACGAAATATATCTCTAACTCCCAGTTTAATTGTTCCCTGTTTTTTCAATACTTGCATAGCGATTGCAGCATTCATTGCGCCCATGGAACGACCGATTATTAATCCTTCAGATGGATTTGAATTATACCAGCCGCTTACTTCTGCTGTATAAATTTTTGCAAAGCTGAAACTATTGCTCAGGTTGGCAGTAAACATAGCAACATCAATTTGTACAGGTGTATTTTTTACACCGTCATTATATAATCCTTTATAGCGGTTTGTAAATACGCCGGTATACACATTCATGTTCCACCACTTTGCGAGTCGCTTGTTTGCAGATACCGACAGTCCCCATTGTTGCCTTTTGGCAAAATTTTCCGTAGTCTGAAACGTAGTTTTCTTATCGGTATATTGCTTCAGCAACTGCGTAATGATATTATCTGTTTGTGTATAGCTTACCGTTGTTGTCAAAAAGTGTTGATAGGTATGGCTGATTTCTCCCCTGTTTGAAAACTCGGGTTGCAGGTAAGGATTTCCCTGTCCATATGTCAACGAATCAAGAAAGAATATAAATGGGTTCAGGTCATCATAATCAGGTCTTCTTACGCGACGGCTGTATGCAAGGCTCAACTGGTTCTTCTCATTCATATTATACACTGCCCCTGCGGTGGGAAATAAGTTTGTATAATTTCTTTTAAAACTTGAATCATTCTGTAATTGTGTCCCTTCGGCGATTGTATTTTCCATACGCAAACCACCACTGAGTTCCCATTTCTTTACCGTAGCAGTAAGCGTGGCATATACTGCATTTACATTTTCCTTGTAGATAAAATGATTTGTTCTTTGATTATCTGTATACCAACCTGTACTTGTATCGCGCATATAACGCACATCATTATCTGTGTTTACAAAAGCACTCTTTAAGCCAGTTTCCAGCTTCAGGTTTTTTGAAAAGGGATGAACATAATCCATCTTGCCGCTATATATGCGGATAACAGAAGGAAAATTACCGTCGAGCAATACAGTGTTTCCGCGTTTCTGCTCGTTGGCGTCATACACCTGGGTGTTCAGCAGGTTTTTACCCATGCTTTCATAGTAGCCATAATCCAGGTCTGTTGTAAACTCCTTACCCGTAGAATCAAAACTGTGTTTGTAATTGAAATTTGTATTGATGTTTTTAGAACGATTACTGTTCAATGCATCCGAAAGAAAAACCGAATTGAGTGTACCATCAGTCTCTCTTATATTTGATGTACTTGTCTGCCAGTTTTCCCAAGGATTAATATTACCTGTTACAACTACCCCGGCAATATCTTTTTGAGAAAAAGTATAGTCGAGGCCAATCTTAGCATTGTGCCACTTGCTTTTGTTATGCCTTTCGGTTGCCTGGTCTGATGTACCTGTAAGTATGCCGTCTTTTGAAAAGTTCCGGTTGATCTTTAAGATACCCCAGCCTTCCCACACTCCACCGTTATAGCTACCAAACAGGTTTATTTTATTGTTACGGTAATTAAAATTCGCACCGCCATTATATTTAGGATACAACCCTTGAGCATAGTTCAGGTCTATGCTACCATTCATGCCTTTGATAGTTCCTTTTTTTGTAATGATATTAATGATACCTGCATTACCTGCAGCATCATATTTTGCAGGAGGCGTTGTCATGATTTCTATCT
>JAEUVI010000557.1 GCA_016787105.1 Chitinophagaceae bacterium
GTAGATCCACAATATCAATATGAACCTTCAATTCCGGCTGGGCAAAAAGGCGGAACAATGTTTCCTATTTACAGGAAAGTAAAGCAAGAGGATATTGATGATTTAAAACTTCATCGGTTGAAATTCAGAAACGGTAAAGCGATCGTTGGCGAGTTCTCGAATATATATCACTGGAGCCATAGAGAAGTGAATAGTTAATGAATTTGCAGTTGGCCAAAAGACAGTAAACGCTTTTTTGTAAAAGCAGAACAGCTAACTGCCTTGCCCGATCAGTTGTTCCATCGCCGATATAATAGATGGGTATTGAAAAGTAAACCGCTCCTGTTGAATTTTTTTACAACTTACTGTAGCGCTTTTCAATACTTCAATACTCATTTCTCCCAATACCACCTTTAAGATAAATGAAGGCACATTAACCGGAATATAAACCAACTTGCGTTGATTCGCGAGTTCAAGGATCAGATCTTTATTCGTTACCGACTGTGGTGCTACTGCATTATAAATACCATTAATTTTTTCGTTCTCAATAGCAGTGATATAAAGCCGGACCAGGTCCTCCATATGAATCCAGCTAACAACTTGCTTTCCGTTTCCAAGAATAGTTGCAAAGCCAAACTTAAATGGCTTTTTAAATTCAGCGAGAGCACCTCCTTCATTACTAAGTACAATGCCCGTACGGAATATAACAAGCCGTTTATTTAACTGTGAAACGGATTCAATGCTCTCTTCCCAAAGCTTACATGTTTGCCCAAGAAAATCACTGTAGGCTGGATCTGATTCTATGAATTCATTTTTCCCCGGAACATCAGGGCCATACCAGCCGATGCCTGATGCACTGATAATTGCTTTTACATTATTTGTATTTTCTTTCAGAGATTTTATTATCAATGCGGAACTTTTTATACGGCTATCTACAATCTCCTGCTTTCTTTTTTTTGACCATCGCTTATCTGCTACTCCTGCGCCGGCGAGATGTATAATATAATCCGCCTTGCTGATTGCACTATTATCTATTTCGCCTTTATTAATATTCCAGCCAGCATAGCTTATTGCAGGATTGGAAGATTTTTGTTGTTCAGGATTGCGGGTGAGAATAATAACTGAATAGTCTTTTTCGATCAATGCCTTTGTAAGTGCTTTACCAATTAAGCCTGTACCACCGGTGATGAGAACTGTTGACATCTCTGAAATTATTTCGTACAAAGTTCGCAAAGAAATGTATGCAAAGTTTCTATACAGCCTGTCAAGTTTTTAAAGTAGCTGTCTAATAATTTTACACGAACTGATCGTTTAAAAAAGCCGTCTTTAAAGAAGCTGAATAGAATTACCGAACGATAAACGGTGCGACGCAACTGAAGCTTAATAGCAATTCATAAGCTGACTACATAAGAAATTCTTCGCAAGGTTTATCCTTCATCAAGTTCCGGATAAAAAAAACCCTCCCGGAAAAAACCGGGAGGGAAACAACTAGAAAAACACAAGCCTATTCTTAGGCGGTTTCATGGGGACGAAAGCTTGTATCGCGTTCACTGTGGGTTCGCACAAAAATCTTAGTCGGGTTTTTTTCCGTCGAGAAATGTATTGATAGTACTTATTTGAGTATTATTATTTTCGTCTGTCTTTACCTGGTAGTTACTATAGAAGTTTTCAACATGAGAAGAAGTGTTATATAATTCCATGTTGCGGCGGATATAAGCCGGCACAGTTTCAAACTCGTTATTGGGGTCGGCTGTATTCACATTGAACGACAGATTCCGAAGTTTCTGTAAGCGTTCTACCGCCCTACGTTTTTGTTCGTCTGCTTCGTCTGCAAGCAACAGCTCCTCAGCAGTTTCGTCCAAAGGTTTTTGAGCCTGATGGGCTAATGGCATATCCGCCGCCGGAATGTCATTCCGCTCTACCAGTTGCATATCGGGAATTTCATCCCCGGTTTGTTTATCAACTGTGTGCGAAACCGGTTCTTCTGCAGAAGGTTTGCTGGGTGTATTCACCTCCTCCTTTGGTTCTGCCGCATAAATATTGGACGGTCTTGCCAGGTACCCGCCTTTGTTAACAGGCATGGACACAGCAATATTTTTCTTTTGGTTAACTTGTTGTGAGGAATTTTCTTTTGCGGATGCGGTAACTGGTTTCGAAATTAATTCAGTGTTCGTTGTCACTACAGGCTTTTTATCAACAGTATTTGTACGATTTTCTTGCTGAACACTTGTATTAATAACTGTCTCTTCCATCTTCAACTCCCAATGAATAACGGTTTCTTTCTCTTCTGTTACCGGCATTACAACTTCTTCGCTTAGACGCATTACATCATCGCTGCTATCAATAAATGAACCCGCATCTATTGTCATTATATCATCTACCAGTTTCGGTGCCATTAAATCTTCTTTTACCGGCATTGATTTCTCTTTCTTCTCTTCAGGTTTTTTTGTTACTGCCACTTTTTCTTCTGCAGCACCGAGAATCATTACAATTTTATCTTCTGCTTTTGGCTCATCTTTCTTCACAGGTTTTTTTTCAAACGGATCTTTATACTGAAAACCTGTAGCGATCAAAGTAATACCGAGTTTATTCCCTAATGTACTATCATATCCCAGCCCCATAATCACATCTGAATTTTCGCCCGCCTGGCTGAGCAGGTAACTTTGAATTACCTCTACTTCATCCATTGTAAACTCATGTTCACCTTCGTTGGAGTTTATATTTATCAGTATCCATTTAGCGCCGCGGATATCATTATCATTCAGCAAAGGAGAATTCA
>JAEUVI010000573.1 GCA_016787105.1 Chitinophagaceae bacterium
CTCTTTTAACTGCTTCGGCCCTGTAAAGTTGATACCTGTAACACCAGCGCCAAACCTGCCTGGATTGATACCGAAGATGAGTGTGCGCCGATGGTTATCAGAATAGAATTTTTTATAAAACTGTTCAACGATTTTTATTACTCCCTTATCCTGTTGCGGATACAAGACGCCAACAGCTTTTGGAAGTTTGGCGGGAGGTTGAATAGATTTATAGAAATGGATAATATCGTTTGCAAATGAATTCAATGATGTATTTTAAATTGCAATTTAAAACTGCTTTGTTGTATTCAATCTTTATTTCGCCCTTTTTCACCGGGATATAAATCCATGACTGGTTCGCTTTGCCAAAATTCTTTTGTATCAATATCCATAATAGTCAGCGAACCTGTAAATGCGGCGCCGGTATCTACATCCCATACATTGCATCCCTGCATGGGAACAGTTGAATCGTAATAAAGCGTTGGCGTGTGACCGATATAAATTTCATTAAAAAGTTTTAACCGCTTGGGGTAAAAAAGCGATGTTATCTTCAATCGTTTACTGGTAGTAATCGCAACTTCCCACAAAGTACGGTCCCAGGCGAAATTGGATGGATAGGTTTCTTTTGCAGGCCCATGCATGGATGTAAAACCGGCATGAATAAACAAACGATTTTGTTCGTCTGTATGGTATCCCTTCATGGCCTCAAAAAAACGGAGGTGATTTTGTTTCATTTCATCATCAACTGATTCATAACTTTTCAGCGTTTCTCTTCCACCATGAAACAACCATACATTATCGCCCCTGCCGCTACGCAGCCACTCCTCGCACCATTCATCGTGATTGCCTTTGATAAAAATGCAGGATTGCTTTTGCGAAAGCTGAATTAAAAATTCAATTGTCTGCGCCGACTCACTCCAGCCATCTACATAGTCGCCAAGAAATATTAATAAATCATCTGGCGAAACAGTTGCTTTTTCCATTACCTGCTTCAATGCCCGCAAACCACCGTGTATGTCACCGATGACTAATGTTCTCATAAGTCTGAAATATACAAAATTCGTCTGTTACAGGATTCTTTGCAACTTATGATGATACTTGGGTAAGTATCCCTTTTATCTTTGCCCTTTCATGGATTACCGCAAAGAATACCGCCGCTTTATTACCAGTCATTATTTAAGTGATGGCGTACGCATCACAGTCGGCATCGCTTTACCGGCGATACTACTCAGTTATTTTAACTTATTGTCCGAAGGAATTGCAATATCCCTGGGTGCGATGTGCGCCAGCACCACCGACATTCCCGGGCCAATCCATCACCGACGGAATGGAATGATGATATGTGTTATCGCGGTTATTCTCGTTGCTTTACTTACTACAATTGCATCGACACATCCCTTATGGATGGGAAGCTTGATTGCGGTCTTCTGTTTCGTATTCTGTATGATTGGTGTGTATGGTGCAAGATCGAACTCAATCGGTGTAGCTGCACTATTGATTATGGTATTGAGTATCGACAGGCCTTTAACGGGTTCAGAACTGTTACTTCATCTTCTTTACCTGACAGCAGGTGGTTTATGGTATATGGTTCTTAGCCTTGCTTTATACAGTATCCGCCCTTATAAATTAGCACAACAGGCCCTTGGTGAAAACATATTGAACACCTCTGCATACCTGCGGATAAGGGCCTTGTTTTACAGCAGCGATGTAAACTATGATGAAGTATACCAGCAAATGCTCGAGCAACAGGTAAAGGTGGAACAAAGCCAGAACCTTGTAAATGAATTATTATTTAAAAACAGGACAGTAATCAAAGAATCAATCCCTACCGGTCGTATCCTGATGATGATACACCTTGATGTCCTGGATCTTTTTGAAAAAACAATTACTTCTTTCCAGGATTATAAATTACTGCATAGCTATTTTGATAACAGCGACATTTTACAAAAATACCAGGCAGTTATTTATCAAATGGCTGACGAGTTAGATGAAATCGGCATTGCTGTACAAAGCGGTTACCCGGCAACAGCAAATGAAAAATTGCAGGATAGTGTACAGCAGTTAAAAAAATATTTTGAAGACTTTCGCAATGCAAGGCATACGGCAGAAAATCTCGAAGGACTTATTAACCTGCGACAGATTTTACAAAGTATAGAAGATATTGTTTCCAGGCTGAACACATTACAGCTTTATACTACCTACGATAAAAAAAAGATAAAAACCGATACAGATATCGCAGACTATTCCGGTCTTATCAATACACAGAATATAAGCTGGCAGCTACTGAAAGATAATCTCACTTTTGACTCAAACACCTTTCGCCATGCTGTTCGTGTAAGTATTGCGACACTGGCTGGATATATCATATCGCGCTATCTTTCTGTTGGTCACAGCTATTGGATACTGCTTACTATTATAGTTATCCTGAAGCCCACCTATAGCCTTACACAAAAAAGAAATTACCAGCGACTTCTCGGTACCGCAATAGGCGCTTTGATTGCACTTGGTTTATTATTTTTTATAGAAAATAAAACAGCGCTGTTTGCCTGTATGCTAATCCTGATGGTTGGCACTTATAGTTTTTTGCGGAGCAATTATTTGTTAGGTGTCATTTTTACCACAGCGTATATACTGGTTCTTTTTCACCTGGTATATGGCACCAATTTAAAAACCATATTTACAGACAGGCTGATTGATACAGCCATTGGTTCACTGATTGCATTTATAGCTAATTTCCTGATCGTACCTGCATGGGAAAAAGAGAAAATCAAAGACTACATGCTGGCGGCATTGGAAAAAAATACTGCTTACTTTAAAGATGTAGCAGCAGCTTTTTCGGGAAAACCAGTTATTATAGCAGGTTATAAAAAAAGCAGGCAGGATGCCTTTGTGGCATTGGCAAATTTATCAGACGCATTTACCCGTATGCTGAGTGAACCGAAATTCAGGCAGTATAACAGTGAGCAGATTCATCGTTTTGTTGTATTAAATCATACGCTTACTTCACATATTGCTACGCTGTCACATTATGTACTTACACATGCATCGAAACAGGCTTCTGAAGACTTTAGTTCAATAATTAATGCAGATACGGCAAAATTGCAGTCAGCAAGCGATATATTAAAAGGCGGTGAACCGGAGAGTAAAATAAATGAGGCTGTTGACACTCATAAGATAAATGAACGATTGAATGAGCTGTTATCGAAACGTAAGAGTGAACTGAATGAAAAAATCTTTGATACAGCAACACGCCAATCGCTTGGTGAACTAAAACCGGTTGTTGATCAGTTTAACCTCATTTCTTCTATCGCTGTTGACCTGAATAAAATAAGTGCTGAATTAAAAGTACTTCCCTGAAAAATTATTACAGGCCTTGCAGATGAACTTTCACTACTACTTTCTTTACGGGTGAAGGAGTATTGCTGTAAACCTCGGGCTGATGAATATCATCTGGGAAAAAGATTATAAACTGACCGGATGAAAGGGTAATATAGTTTAATTGCAACTCCGGAATAGAAAAAAAAGCCACATCATTATCGGGTAAAAAATCAGTTGCTGGTTGCTGTTGTCTGAATGCTGTATATCCGAATTTTTCTTCTCCTTCAATCATGATTTGAATATCCGTGTACTTACGGTGACGCTCCGGTTCGCATTCCGCAGGAGCTTTTGTATTGTACTCATTCACCATGTAAAAAATTTCATCACTATCTATTTCATACTTACCTGTAGGCATATGATTAAAATCTGCTTTCAGTATGTATTCAATCGCCTTTTCAAGATTGGGGTGAATTGTTTTATACAAGTATAGTTGAGAAAGCGATCCGGTAATCATATTTGCGGTTATTTACAATAAAACTACATTTCCAGTACGGACAGATTCATCACAGGCGAAAGCGACACGCAAACTATTCACCGCATCGTCCATGTGATCGGTGAGGTCAATATTTTCATTTATAGATTTCAGGAAATAACGTTGTTCGCAATTGCACAATTCCTGGTGATCGGGTTCATCCTGCATATCAATCCATTCATCCGGTTTTACAAACTGATCTTCTTTATTCAGATCCGCATGGTGCAAGCGAATAGATTCTGTTTTAGTATGCGCCTCTACCGAATCAGATTTGCCTTTTCCACCAGCATCTTTTGCTACGATGGATACGCAACCTTTCGGACCAATTACATCTTTTACAAAAAATGCCGTTTCACTTATCATCGGTCCCCAGCCTGCCTCATACCATCCTACCGAACCGTCGGCAAAACGAATCTGTAGCTGACCGTAATTATAATTACCTGCAGGTATTTCTTCTGTCAATCTTGCCCCGATTGCATTTACCTGCACAGGTTTTGAACGAACCATCTGGCACATTACATCAATATAATGAACGCCACAATCAACAATCGGGCTCAGGCTTTTCATCAGGTTGCGGTGCACCGTCCACATGTATCCATGACTTTGCTGATTCAGGTTCATACGCATCACCAATGGTTTCCCAAGTGTTTGTGCCAGCTCAATAAATTTCTCCCAACTCGGATGATGACGAAGAATATAACCAACAACCAACTTCTTTCCAGCTTTTTTTGCAGCCGCGACTACCCTTTCCGCTCCTGCTACTGTATCAGCTACCGGCTTTTCAATAAATACATGGCATCCTTTTTCAAATGCCTTTATGGCAAATGACTCATGCGTATCCGGGTATGTAGAAATACATACCGCATCAGGTTTTGTCACATCCAGTGCTTTGTCATAATCACTGAATAATTCATATCCACCGCCCAACTTTTCGTTTAATACTTCTTTGCTTTTACCTGTGCTTTCTATGCCGCATATTTTAAAACCATCAATAGTATGAAACGCCGTAGCATGTGATGCACCCATATTACCGCAACCAACTACCAGCACACGAAGAGGATTTGATTTATTATACATATACTTTTATTAAATGAATAGCCGCAAATTTCCGTAAGGAAATTTAATTATAGGAAAATAAATAATCAAGATTACTAAACTGTAAACGGATCTGGGTGTACCCAGGGCCCGCGATAAGCACGCTGCAATAATTTAGTTGCCTCCGCATCCCCAACTACTATTCTTTTTGAAGGATCATATTTCAGAGGCCTTCCTCCCAGTTGCATAGACAGGTTTGCAAGAATGCAACTTGCAGTTGAAATATGTCCCTGTTCAATGTCCGCAACTGGCCTGCCGCCTTTATCAATTGCTTCCAGGAAATTCAGCATGTGCAAACGCGTAGCAGGTGCAGCATTCAATTCAATGTCCGGCTCGGTGAGATCTTCAGGATATTTTTCTTTTTCATATACCACGTCTTTATGAATTTTATCACCTTTTCCTTCGGGAACAAAATCATACTGCATCGTACTGCCACTCAGTGTTCCCTTTTCTCCATATAATTTAAATGACCAAGGGTACTCCGGATCTGCGGGAGTGCCCCAGCTACGGTGTTGCCATACACAATTCAATCCATCGTAAGCAAAGATGGCGGATTGCGTATCAGCGATATTGCTCTTACCAGTTTTATCTACGTAAATGCCGCCGGTAGAAGTAATGCTGTTCGGCCAACCAAGGCCAAGCATCCATCTTACCGTATCAAACATATGGATACACATATCGCCCATGATGCCATTTCCATATTCCATAAATGTGCGCCACCATCTTACATGGGGCAATCCATCATAGGGCCGCATTGGTGCAGGACCTGTCCACATTTCATAGTCAAAAAAATCAGGAACTGCCTGCACTGGCGGGTTACCATTATTGCGCATGTGATAGTAACAGCACATTTCCACATGCGATACCTTACCAAGCAATCCAGCTTCCACAATATTTTTCTTTGCATCAATCAGGTGTGGTGTGCTCTTTCGTTGTGTACCTACCTGCACTACACGATTGTATTTTCTTGCAGCAGCTACCATGGCTTCTCCTTCCAGTACATCTACGCTGATTGGCTTTTGTACATACACATGCGCGCCGGCTTTTATTGAATCTATTGCCTGCAACGCATGCCAGTGATCGGGTGAGCCTATTAATACAATTTCTGGCTTTTGCTCTGCCAATAATTTTCTGTAATCACCATACAATGCCGGCCTCTTATGATTTTGCTGCCGCTGGCTCACCATATCAGCAGCTTTGCTGAGTTGATTTTTATCCGGGTCACAAAGTCCAACCACATCTACCGGCGCTACCTGCATCAGGCGAAACAAATCACTTTTGCCATACCAAC
>JAEUVI010000165.1 GCA_016787105.1 Chitinophagaceae bacterium
CCAGACCGTTAATGATAAGAGTAGTAAGAGCGCTGGATCTTCAAACAAGTTATTTTGCCATCGGAAAAATAAAATCTACCAATATTTATAAAGCCTCGCCTTTCCGTCTTGATATATTTGAACTAAAAGATTCCACCAAAAATTTCTCTTTAAGAATTAAGTTCATTAATGAAAAGGAATTCAGAATAGACAAGGAAGCAGAAAAATTTTCAATAGGACAGCTATTTAAAAATAAAAACGGCGTTTTCAGGATTTCGAGCTCATTCTCATTCGAGGCAGATCAAGAGTATTATATCAGGTACCGGTCTCTTATATCTGAAGCGTCATCTCTTGTTTCTTCAGTTAATGTGCAGCCAAAGGGAATAGGAAGTAACGGACTGTTGACTATTTCTATGGAAACACCAAACCCGCAAATGGGCGCTGATATCGTGAACCAGTTAATGACGGAATACAGAATTCGAAGTGTAGAAGTAAAAAACCTTACTGCTCAGCAAACACTTGATTTTATAGATGAAAGGTTACTTAAGCTGGGTACAGAGGTAGATAGTATCGAAAAAATAAAACTTGACTATCAGCAGAAAAATGATATAATAGATGTACCAGTTCAATCTTCCAATTATTTTTCTGTATTAGCTGAATCAGATCAGGCAATCAACCTTGAGCAGGAAAGATTGAACATGATTCGGTTGATTGATGACTATGTGAAGGATAAAAAAAACGAGCATGAGACGTTTAAGCTTGTTCCGTCTGCACTTGGGCTTGAAGATGTAACACTGGGAGAACTTGTGAATGGATACAATATAGCTCAGTTGGAGCGAAAAAGCCTTATTGACGGGAATACGCCTCCTGATAACCCGGTAATAAAACAAAAGGAAGGGCAGATTGAGGAAATGCGCCGGAAGATTATTGAGAACCTCAGCAATATAAAAGCAGCGGCTGACTCGCGGCTTTCAAAAATAAAAGCAAAAAGCAAACTTGCACAGGATCAACTAAAACAACTGCCTGCTAAAACAAGAAACCTGCTTGAAATTGAAAGACTGTTGGAAGGCAAGCAAACACTTTATAAATTCCTCTCTGAAAAGAAAGAAGAGACTGCTATTTCACGAGCTTCCACTATACCAGATTCTGATGTGCTGGATAGTGCATTAGTACCTACAACGCCGATAAAACCTAACCGCAAGACCATACAATTGCTTGCAATTATTATCGGGATAGGAATTCCTTCATTATTTATCTTCTTCCTTGAAATACTGAATGATAAGATAACAACGAGATATGATATTGAAAAAATAACGCAGGCTGCAGTATTAGGCGAGGTAGGCCATTCTTTTTCAAAAGATACATCGTTGGTTGTAACCAGTACTAACAGGAATATGGTTGCCGAACAGTTCCGTATCATTCGTTCAAACCTGCAATATGTACTTAATAAATCAGAAAAGCCGGTTATTCTTGTAACATCTTCCTTCAGTGGAGAAGGCAAGTCATTTGTAAGTACCAACCTCGGTGCAGTGATGGCCCTTGCAGGTAAGAAAACGATAGTACTCGAGTTTGACATACGTAAGCCCAAGATTATGGCAGGGCTAAAACTTCAGAAAAAAACAGGGATCACTAATTTTCTTATGGACAAGGCTTCTTTTGATGAATTGCCTGTACTGGTTCCCGGGTACGATAACTTTTTTGTGCTGCCTTGCGGCCCGGTTCCTCCTAATCCATCTGAATTATTACTGGAGGATAAAGTAGCCGAATTGTTCGCTAATCTTAAAAAGAATTTTGATGTCATACTGATAGATACTGCACCTGTAGGGATGGTGAGCGATGCAATGACACTAAGCAAATTTGCAGATTGTACTTTATACATGGTAAGACAGGGTCATACTTTCAAAAAACAAGTGATATTGATTGATGAGTTTTATAAAGAATCCCGATTGCCGAAAATTTCAATTATAATTAATGATGTGAAGCTTAAGCCTGGTTATGGGTATTATGGTTATGGAAGATATGGATATGGATATGGATATGGGCAGGGCTACTACGAGGAAGAACCAACTCCAAGAACTTTTTTTGATAAAGTAGCAGGTTTTTTCAATCCCATCCTGTTATGGAGAAAAATTACAGGTAAAAAATAAGCGATTAAACGATGAGAGTATTAATTACTGGTGGAGCAGGTTTTATAGGCTCTAACCTGGCAGAAAAAATAATACAGGATAAAAGGGTTTCATTTGTGAGGGTGCTTGATAACCTCGCCACGGGGTCATTACAAAACATTGCTTCATTAAACAAAAACCCGGCTTTTGAATTTGTTGAAGGAGATATTACAGACTATAAAACCTGCGTAGAATCTTGCAAGGGTATTGATCTTATTTCTCATCAGGCAGCGCTCGGATCCGTACCTCGTTCCATTGCCGACCCACTTACTACCAATAATGTCAATATAACTGGTACGTTAAATATTTTTACAGCAGCAAAAGAGAATAACGTTAAACGGGTGGTATATGCTGCCAGCTCTTCTACATATGGAGACCATCCTGGCCTTCCAAAAGTCGAAGATAAAATCGGCAATCCACTTTCACCATATGCAGTTACCAAATTTGTGAATGAGTTATATGCCCGGGTTTATGCATCGCTTTATAATATTGAACTGGTAGGTCTTCGTTATTTTAATATTTTTGGACCTAAACAAAACCCTAACGGACCATATGCAGCTGTAGTACCGCTTTTTGCTGAAGCGTTGCTAACAAATAAGCCTCCAACTATAAATGGTGATGGCAGCCATAGCCGCGATTTTACATATGTAGACAATGCGGTACAGGCAAATATTCTTTCGCTTTTTACAACTAATAAAGAAGCCGTAAACCAGGTTTACAATATCGCCTGTGGGCATCAGACTTCCCTTCTGGAGTTATTCGAATCATTACGTAAAACTGCCGGCAGTAACCTACAACCTGTTATGGGACCAGAGAGAAAGGGTGATGTAAAGCATAGTCTTGCTGATATATCAAAAGCAAAAAAATTGCTTGGTTATACGCCAGAGATATCAGTGTCAGAAGGATTAAAAAAGACTTTTGATTGGTATAAAGAGAATGCTCAATAGCGCAGCATAAAAGTAAAGGAGGATAAAGCAGTTGAATAAAACTATTATCATAACGGGTGGGGCCGGTTTTATAGGATCACATGTTGTCCGATTATTTGTTACAAAGTACCCCGATTATAAAATCATCAATCTTGATGCGCTTACATATGCTGGTAACCTGGAAAACCTGAAGGATATTGAAAAGTCAGGCAATTATTACTTTGAAAAAGTAAATATTCTCGATGTTGAGAAGCTGGATAAAATTTTTCAAAATAATAAGCCGGATGGGATTATTCACCTGGCAGCAGAAAGCCATGTAGACCGATCGATACTTTCTCCGATTGATTTTGTGTACACAAACGTTGTTGGCACTGTCAACCTGCTGAATGCTGCAAAAAAGCTATGGAATGGTAGTTATGAAGGGAAACGATTTTACCATGTTTCTACTGATGAAGTTTTTGGAGCGCTTGGCGAAACTGGTTTCTTCACTGAAGAAACAAAGTATGATCCACATTCACCGTACAGTGCTTCTAAAGCATCTTCTGATCATTTTGTACGGGCCTATCACGATACATATGGATTGCCGGTTGTAATCAGTAATTGTTCCAATAACTATGGACCCAATCACTTCCCGGAAAAGTTAATACCCCTTTTTATTAATAATTGTATCATGAAAAAACCATTGCCGGTATACGGAGATGGCTTATATACCCGGGATTGGCTGTTTGTAAAAGATCACGCAACTGCTATTGACATTGCTTTTCACCAGGGAAAAACAGGCGAAACATATGCAATTGGAGGTTTTAATGAGTGGAAAAATATTGACCTCGTAAAATTGCTTTGTAAACTTATGGATGAGAAGCTGGGAAATGCTCCAGGTACCAGTGACAAATTGATAACTTATATAAAAGACAGGCCGGGACATGATCGCCGCTATGCTATTGATGCAACGAAAATCAATAAAGAATTGGGATGGAAGCCTTCGGTTACTTTTGAAGAAGGGCTAAGCATAACGATCGATTGGTATTTACAAAATAGTGATTGGTTAAAGCATCTGACAAGCGGAGAATACCAGAATTACTATTCTGAGCAATATGGTTCATAACACCCGGACTTAAAATTGTTTTTTTTAATGAATACAATAACCTTCTATGGTCGAAGAAAATAAAAAGAGATATTTTTTTGAAGAAGTGGTTGCCTGTGAAATGTGCGGAGATGATTCTTTTAAACATAAAATAAAAGGTTTCCGTCTTAATAAATCAATTGGACTTAGCCCAAAAAAAAGAGATGGAATAGCAGTTGCTGTAAAAAAATGTAGTAATTGTGCTCTTCTTTATTCTTCTCCTCAGCCTATTCCTTTTGATATTCAGGATCACTATGGTATTCCACCCGAAAGTTATTGGCGTGGAGAATATTTTAAATGGGATAGGGAGTATTTTAAAAATGAAATATCAAAGGCAAAATAACTATTGGATTTTAAAGATGGAATGAAAGCTTTGGATATAGGAGCAGGGTTGGGGAAAGGGATGCTTTCATTATCACATGCTGGTTTTGATGCATATGGATTTGAACCATCAAAGCCGTTCTTTGAAAGAGCTTTATCAGAAATGAAGATTGACAGCCAAAGACTAAAGCTCGGGATGATAGAAGATATGGAATATGAGAACAGTCAATTTGATTTTATAACTTTTTCTGCAGTTTTCGAACATTTATATCACCCTGCTCAGAGTCTGGAAAAAGCACTAAGATGGTTAAAACCAGGTGGGGTTATCCATATCGAAGTTCCTTCGTCAAAACATTTTATTGCAAAGCTTTTTAATTTTTATTATCGTTTAAGAGGTACAAATTTTGTGACTAATCTTAGCCCGATGCATGAGCCCTTTCATATGTATGAATTTGGATTCAAATCCTTTACTGAATTAGGAAAAAAGTTGCAATTCCAGCTTGTAGATCATACATATCATGTTTGTGAGATTCCATCTATGCTTCGGCCATTTCATTTTTTGCTGAGAAGCTACATGAAAGGAACAAATAGCGGTATGCAGTTGGAAGTCTGGTTAAAGAAATAATTTATGAAAGGAATAATATTGGCTGGTGGCAGCGGCACCCGCTTATACCCTATCACGAAGGCGATATCAAAACAGTTGATGCCTATTTATGATAAGCCAATGATCTATTACCCGCTTTCTATCCTGATGATGGCTGGTATCCGCGAGATCCTGATTATTACCACACCAGAAGATAATCCGGGGTTTCAACGTTTGCTGGGAGATGGAAGCCAGGTTGGATGTAGTTTTACATACGCTGTGCAGGAAACACCAAACGGCCTTGCACAGGCATTTGTAATAGGAGAAAAGTTTATCGGAAAAGATAAAGTGGCGCTGATACTTGGAGATAATATCTTTTATGCTTCAGGATTGATTGAATTGTTGCGATCACTTTCAGATATAAACGGAGGCTATGTATTCGCTTATGAAGTAGCGGATCCGGAGCGATATGGAGTTGTAGAGTTTGATAAGAATAAAAACGTACTATCAATCGAAGAAAAGCCATCGGCGCCCAAATCCAATTATGCTGTACCCGGCCTTTATTTTTATGATAATGAAGTAGTGACGATTGCTAAGACATTGAAGCCTTCACCGCGGGGTGAATATGAAATTACCGATGTAAACAAAACTTACCTTGAGCAAGGGAAATTAAAAGTAGCTATCCTAAGCAGGGGAACCGCCTGGTTAGATACGGGAACATTCGATTCGCTTAGTGATGCGACTGAATTTGTAAGAGTAATCGAAAAACGACAGGGTACAAAGATTGGATGTATAGAGGAAATTGCATACAGGAGCGGTTTTATCACTAAGCAACAATTGCTTCAGGTCGCAGATTCGCTTATCAAGAGCGGGTATGGTGAATACCTTAAAAAAATAGCGGCCCGGTATTAGTATTTGTGATTTCGGCTGAAATGTTTTAACAGCTTGAAAAAAAAAGTCGTAAAGATTATTCATTCTCTTTTCAGGTTGGGCTTTTTCGAAAAATTGCTGCTGCCTGTTGTAAAAGATAAGTATGTTGATCATTTTCTAATAAAGTTTATTCCGCCAAATAAAACTTATAAAAAACACACTTACCGGACAGCAAGAAGCGGGTCGCTTACTCTACATGGCGATCTTCATGATTATAACGACTGGAAGGCTTACTGGAGACTAAAAGAAATAGAAAGAGAAACCTTGTACAAACTTGCGAAAAACGCAAAGCTGGTAGTAGATGTAGGCACAAACAATGGCTGGTTGCTGATGAATATTTCACGGATCGTCAAATCCAATAATGGCTTTGTTTATGGTTTCGAGCCTCACCCGGATACTTTTGCAAGGTGCATGGATAATATAGGAAAAAGTAATATCAGCAATTGCAAAGTATTTAATATGGGATGTGGGGAAAGTGAAAGTGAAATGGTGATGACCGTAGAAAATGAAAGCAATAGCGGGAGAAACAGGATTGATATAAATGCAAATAGAAGTCTGTCAAATAAGGCTGTAAATATAAAAATAACAACGCTCGATAAACTGCTTTCTTCAATAGGAAAAAT
>JAEUVI010000026.1 GCA_016787105.1 Chitinophagaceae bacterium
GACTGCAATGTTTGCAGCAATGCAGCCTGGCTGGCACTGATACCAAAATTGTTCAGAGGTGAAAAACTATAACCATGTACACCTACCAGGATTGATGAATACTTTTTTAGCCAGCCGTCAATCGTTGCCTGGCTGATAGCAGTACCAGAACCAACCGGTATAAAGTCAGCCTTGTATTCAGCTTTTAGTTTTTTTACAATTGTGTTTTCATTGCTGATACCGATACCTATATATAATATCTTTCTCTTCTTTTCCCTGTTTAACCTGAATACTGAAGTGTTTTCATTGCGTACTAATGTCAATACATTTTTTGCCACCAGTACTGTTATACGGCCTGCATCTTCGTTCAGATCGCTTACAAGATTGCTGGTGTTAATCGGCTCAATATTATCAATAACATAATCGTATTTAGCTGCCAACACTTTTCTTACTTTTTTATCAATATCATCCCAGCTTAATTTCTTATCCTTTATCGCTGCTTTTACTTTTTCAATAACAACCGTCACATCACCGGGCAGACAAAGCATATCATTGCCCGCAATCAACGATTGAACGGAAGCTTCTCCATCCGGAAAATATTTTGCAACACCTTTCATCTCCAGGGCATCTGTAAAAGTGAGGCCATTGTATTTTATTTCATCACGCATCAGTTTTGTAACAGTGTTATATGAAACTGATGTGGCACGGTTGGCCTCCGAATCTATAACAGGAATATACAGGTGGGCTATCATCGCGGAACCAACTCCCGCTTCAAATAGTTTTCTGAAAGGGTATAATTCCAGCGAATCCAATTGCGCTTTTGTTTTATTAATTATTGGCAAATCGAAATGTGAATCCACTGCTACATCGCCATGGCCAGGAAAATGCTTAGCGCAGGCCATCACTTTGTTATCCTGCAAAGCTTTTGCATACTGAATACCATATTCAGCTACTTTATATTTGTTTTCACCAAATGAACGGTAGCCGATAACCGGATTATCTGGATTATTATTCACATCTACATCCGGTGCATAATTGACATGAATACGCATACGGCGCAACTGCTTGGCAACAGCAGATCCGTATTGATAAATAATACCCGGATCCTGCAATGCTCCTAATGTTAACTGATAAGGGTAACGCTTGATACTATCCAGCATACGCATACCCAGTCCAAACTCAGCATCCACACAAACCATCAATGGAGTTTTTGCCAGCGCCTGTAAGCGGTTGAGCATATTAGCCTGCCTTGTTACCTGTCCCTGGAAAATACAGACCGCACCTATATTGTATTTTTGTATGGCTTCCGCTACAGCATCATCATAAAATGCTACCTGGTAAGTTTTACGATCTATAAGCGCCGAAGTCCTCAATACCATCAGTTGCGCTATTCGTTCTTCTTTGCTGAATGTTTTAAACACGCTGTCTATCCAGTGTTCACGGTTGAGAGTTGTTTTATACTGTGCAAAACAAACAGTAGAGAAAACAAAAGAGAATAAAACAGGAAACAATAATCGCTTCATAGTCATAACTTGATGCACACAAGTTAGCTAAAAACACAGTTCATTAATTAGAATGAAAACGACAATTTGATTTTTTAACTACTGTTCATCAATCCAGATATGAATATCATGCGGTGCAGTTTCGTTACCGCCAAAATAAGGATATAATTTATAGCCTTTGCCTTTGGGGGTAGTGCTGCTTCGTTTCATCGTTTGCACTTTATCATCCAGCTTAAAAATGTAGGTACTATCGCTCACTTTTATAGCGCAATTATATTCTGTGCCGATATTAATTACCCCAAGTTGTTTTGATGATCGCACTCCATTATTATAAATATAAGCAAACAGGCGTAGTGAATCCTTGTTCCAGCACCAGCCAAACCGCGCACTGAAATCCTGGTGCTGTGCATTGTTATCAGAAAAGCCATAGAGTTTATTAATATCAGCCTGGTTAGCAGGGTCAATTGTCTGGTATATCGCTGAGCTATCAAACTTTACAAGAAATTTCAGTTCATCATATTCAACTGTAGCGATAAAATTTTTATCAGAATATTGCTGGCCTTTGAAAATCGTATACTTTAAAAATTTATCTGGATGTAACGGTTCGGGTGGGTTTACCGCTTTGTCCCTGCTTTTGCTGCATGATGTAATAGTTGAAAGAACAACTACAATAATAAATGAGTATGCGGTTCTCATTTAGCGGTGATTCGGTTTAATGGTTATGCTTTAAGGCTGTTTTGAAAGTTACGAAACTTATCTGTTTCAACATTAAAATAGATTGTATAAGGCCACTGATTTTTTTTAAATTTGTACATGTCTATTGCGGAAAAATACAGGCCTCATTACACGTATGCGGACTATTGTCAGTGGGAAGGCCGTTGGGAGCTTATTGAAGGAATGCCTTATGCAATGAGCCCTGCACCAAACCGGAAACATCAATGGATTGCGACAGAGCTTGGATCAAAGTTTTCAATCGCATTAAAAGGTTGTAAGAAATGTAAGGTTTATCAGCCTATAGATTGGAAAATAACAGAAGATACGGTTGTACAACCCGACCTATCTATTGTATGCCGCCCATTTAATAATGTCAATTACCTGGATTTTCCTCCTGTATTAACTGTTGAAATTCTTTCCCCCTCCACGGCTCAAAAAGATCGGCGGGAAAAATTTGAAATATACCAGCAGCAGAAGGTTAAATATTACCTGATGGTTGATCCCGGTTTTAATAAGATTGAGGTCTTTGAATACATCAGCAATGGCTATCAGCCCGTTGCAGTAAATCCGGCTTCATTTGATTTTATACTTGCAGATTGTACAGCCACCCTTTCATTTGATGGCTTATTTGAAGAATAAATCCCTTCTCCATTCATTCCCTAAATTTGCCTTATTAAGGAGATACTGATTTTGCCAGACAAGATTTTATTATTGCCGGATAATATTGCCAACCAGATAGCTGCCGGTGAAGTAATACAACGGCCTGCCAGCGCCGTTAAAGAATTATTGGAAAATGCTGTGGATGCAGGGGCTACCGAAATCAAATTAATCATACAGGATGCAGGGAAAGCGCTGATACAAGTAGTTGACAATGGTAATGGTATGAGCGAAACCGATGCACGCATGTGCTTCGAACGGCACGCTACTTCCAAGATTCAAACCATTGACGATCTTTTTCATATACGCACTATGGGATTTCGCGGCGAGGCACTTGCTTCCATCGCTGCGGTAGCACAGGTGGAACTAAAAACGAAGCGAAAAGAAGACGATGCCGGCACATATATAGAAGTTGAAAACAGTGTAGTAAAAAAACAGGAGCCCGTTGCTGTTCCTGAAGGCACCAGCATCGCAATGAAAAATCTTTTCTTCAATGTACCTGCACGAAGAAACTTTTTGAAAAGCAATGCCGCGGAAATGCGTCATATCACCGATGAGTTTACCCGCGTAGCAATGGCGTTTCCTCAAATTTTCTTTTCTCTTACAGCCAATGATCAGCAATTATTTCATCTTGAATCGGGAAGCCTGAAACAACGAATCGTTCAGCTACTCGGTAATAATTATAATGCTAAACTCGTAGCGGTAAAAGAAGATACAGACTACATGAATATTTCCGGGTTTGTTGGCAAGCCGGAAGCTGCAAAAAAGACAAGAGGTGATCAATATTTTTTTGTAAACAACCGTTTTATTAAAAGCGCCTATCTCAATCATGCGGTCAGCAATGCTTTCCAGGAAATGATTGCTGCTGATAGCTTTCCGATGTATGTGTTGTTTATCGATCTCGATCCTACGCAAGTAGATGTAAATGTGCACCCGACCAAGCAGGAAATAAAATTTGAGGATGAAAAAATCATTTACGCCTTTGTACAGGCAGCAGTAAAACATGCGTTGGCACAATTCAGCGTGATGCCCACTTTGGATTTTGATTTGGATGCATCAATACAGCAACTACCTTCTATACAACAACCATTTACTGAAAAAAGACAAGATGCCGCCACAGGCACTTCCATCTTTAAAGGCTTTACACAAAAACACCAGGCGCATATTATAGAGCCTTCGCAGAAGAGTGAGCTGAAACACTGGAAGAGTTTTTATGAGCCGGGAGTGGGAAGTAGGGAGTCAGGAGTAGGGAGTCAGGAGTCAGTAATCAGTAGTTTTAAGTCGGGAGTTAAAGAAATTTTACAGAATGAAAACGAAGACACTCTCCACTCACGACTCACAACTAACGACTCGCTACTCACTACGCAATTGCACAATACATACATTCTCACCGAAACAAATAATGGCTTTATCATTATTCATCAGCAACTGGCGCATGAACGTATTTTGTATGAACGATTGAAAGAAGCATCTGATGGTAAGCCTGTAGCTACCCAGCAGAGTTTGTTTCCTGTTACAGTAGAACTTACGCCTGCTGATACAGCAATATTGCAGGAAATAAGCGGTGATTTACAAAACTTAGGCTACGCAATAGAAGCATTTGGAAAAAATACATTTGTAATACAAGGTACGCCTGCGGATGTGGAAACCGGCAATGAAAAACTGATTGTTGAATCTTTACTGGAGCAATACAAGCATTTCAGCAATGAAATAAAATTTTCCAAAAGAGAAAAATTGATTCGTTCAGCAGCATGGCAGCAATCTATAAAAGCAGGAAAAAGATTGACAGAAAGAGAAATGCATTCGCTGGTAGAAGATCTGTTCAATTGCCAGCAACCCAATATCGCCCCGAATGGCAGCCCGGTTTATTTAGAATTCAAGAAAGAGCAATTGGAAAAAATGTTTGGAAAGTAAATGAACCACATAGAAATACGATTCAATATTTCTTTCTTAGTCCACTGATAAATCTCTCAATCGCATTTCTTACCTCGGTTGCGGATCCGTTGTGATTGTTTACCAGTACGGAAAAAATCAGCAGCTTATTTTTCTTAGTATACAAAAAACCACTGAGCGATACTACGCCGGATAATGTTCCTGTTTTTGCAAAAATATAACCGCTTTCATTTTTGTATCTTCCTTCCAATGTTCCCGTATTTCCCGTTGGAAAAATTGTTTGTACCCGCTTCATTCCAAATTCATCTTTCATCTTATTGAGGATAAAAACAAAATCCTGCGGAGTAAATAAGTTATAGCGGCTAAGCCCTGAACCGTCGGCCCAGTTTGGTTTTTGAGGCAGGTCTTTGAAATCTGTTTTTAGTAAAGTGTCGATAATCTTCGAGTCGGTCATTTCATTCAATAATTTTTTGCTGACCATCAACAGACTTTGCTCGGCAAAGAAATTATCACTATTATACATCATTGGTTTCAATAACGAGTCTGTTGGCTGTGAATAGATAATTGATGGCGAACTTGGAAATGATCCCAAAAAATCAATATCAGTAGCTGCCTTTAATGTATCTGCAAGCAGGTCAACTATGGTTCCGATATTGGGATTATAAGGGACTTTACTTTCCTTTTGCCCGCCGTTTGAAATGAAAAAACGATTATTATCCCATGGCTTGTCAACTGCAAAACCAGAATCTATAGTTCCGGCTACTTCAATATTATTCCGGAAATAGAAAGGAGAAATTTTTAATTCATCTTTCCCTTTGAATGATATCGTAACAACATTTCCATACATCGGAAGTTCGCTCCGCTGTGCCATATAATACTGCTTGTAATCGCCCCATGACCAGCCACTGCCCAAAAAGTCCGTATAGATTTCTCCTTTGTAGACAATCGTTTTGAATTTTTTCAGGAAATCATAAACAGGTTGCCGCTTAAAATCGCTACACAAAAAAGTAGGATCGCCTGTTCCTGCAATATCTACTGTGCTTTCATTGATGATATTATATTGCAACCCCACCAAACTATCACCCAAATACTTCATCGCGGCATAACAGGTTGGGATCTTTGTGTTACTCGCCGGAACAAAATATTTATTTCCCTGGTAATTGAAAAGGTATTTATTGGAACTGGCATCATAAATACTGATGCCTGCATGCGCATTCACCAATGACTCGTCATTGATAAATGTTTTCGCTGATTTTGCAATCCGCTTACTGATGGAGCAGGAACATAAAAAAATGCAGGAAAGAAATAATAGGATGAAGAATTTATTCCTGCACATGAATAGTTGTTTAATTAAATACTGAGCACCTTTTTCTCTTTATTGCTTTGCAATGCCAGCTCAATAATCTTCATAATTTTTATTCCGTCTTCACCGGGCACCGGGTTTGGTGCTTCCCCTGTTAATGCTTTGTACACGTCATCAAAATAGCCCATATAGTTGCCTGGAACAGATGTGATTTTTTTTCGCACTACTGCCCCATCTATTTCTGTATGCAACAATCCATCCGGTTCAGCGGTTGCAGGCGCCCATGGTTCGACAGACGGTACTGTTCCGGCAAGTAATTGTTCTTCCTGCTGATCTGATCGTTGCTGTTAGAAACTGCCCTTTGTTCCATTCAAAATATAAGAAGGCAACAACTCTCTTGTAAGCATGGAACTTTTGATGCGTACCCTTAATTTATTTTCATAAAACAATAACAACTCAAAATAATCCGGGGCATCGAATCCTTTCCGTATTATATCAATATCCGCGAACAACGCTTTTGGCCAACCGAATAACTGCAATGACTGATCAATCATATGCGCACCCAAATCATAAAAGGTGCCAGCAGCCGGCAATGTTCCTTCCTTGTGCGCCTTGCCAGAAGGTTCTGATCTGTAACGATCGTAATGAATTTCCATTTCCTTCAGTTCGCCAAGCAATTTTTCCTCAATCACCTTTTTCACTGCGCGGAAATCGCCATCATAACGCCGGTTCTGATACACTACAAGCAACAGTCCTTTATCTTTTGCGAGCTTTGTTAATTCTTCAGCTTCTGCAACAGTAATAGTAAATGGTTTTTCAACTATTACATGCTTGCCGGCGAGCAATGCCTGCTTGGTCAGGTCATAATGCGTTTGCACCGGTGTATTAACTATTACCAGTTCAATATCCTTATCAGCCAGCAATTCATCTACCGAGCGATACAATTTTGAATGCGGATATCTTTTCCTTGATTCATCTTTACTTCTTTCCACGATAGCTGTTAATTCGAAACCAGGATGAGCATCTACAAAAGGTGCCTGGAAAAGTTTTCCGCTCATACCATATGAGCAGATACCGGTTTTAATGATTCTATTTGCTGCTGACATGTATATATGATAGTTTAAAATTCATTATTAATAGAATACTGAAGTCTGCTACGTCCGATTTATGTGCCGACTTAAAAATTATCAAAGCAAAAGTAAATTCAACCTAAGTTCCCCTTCAGGAGACAGGGGCTTAGCTTCTCTCCTGCGCTCTCAGCCATCGCTCTGGTATTTCGTTGCTGCTTGCTAAAAGATAATCTTTATAGCTACAAGCGATAAAACGTTTATCAGGCAACTGCATCCACCAACGTCCTGTTTTTTTGCTTTGCAAAAAAGTAGTTTCTACTTCGGCGAATGCCATATGATATTCATTGAATGATTCACGTTCATCAATATCTGCTTCGCGGCGGCCGCGGCTCCGGCCATCCATCAGGTACCAGAGCATGTGCGAAATCTGTTTTGCTGTCAACTCTTCCGTATCCGTTGCAGGATTATATCCGTAAATACCAACGCTGCTTATATTCGGACTCATTCCGGCAAAGCGAACCAGCGAACAGGCTTCTTCACCTGTAAATCCATTTGGTGATAACTTATTGGACGGTGCATAAGCATTGGCAATGGCTGAAATATCAAAACTCAGAAAATTACTATTGCGCAGTACTGGTTCCATTTCTTCAATATTCTCCTTCACATGTCCCAAACGGAAACAATCAAATCGCAGCTTATCCATTGTTTCCAGCATTTTGGGATGTACGTAATAACTCTGGAAACCGATATGATTGTAATGACGGATATAATTTGGCTCACCGGTCAGCATTTCCATCAAAAAATTTTCGTGCCGGTAAGAAGAGGAAATATTCAAATCAATCAAAGCGTCCACGGAGGATGCTTCAATTATTTTTTTATCATCGGCATAGGCGTAGTATTGGGATAAAGTAAGATCGTGGCTACCTCCGAGTATCACTACTGTTTTACCATCATTGATCAATTCATGCACAACGGTTTTCAATGCTGCATAAGAATCGGTATACAATGAGCCGGGCTTTATATTTCCTACATCAGCCAGTTTAATATCAGTATGCCAGTAATGCAAACCATAAAAATGTTTCCGGATTACATTCGCTGCGTTTGAATGCCCGTGAATCATACCACTTCCCCGCTGTTCACCGCAGCCTACCAATACAATCTGCACATCATCCAAATCAGGAAAATCATCAAAATTGTAAACATTGATTGCGTTGCCAATCTGGCCATCTTTATAGCCTTCATCAAAGTTGAGTTCGTGCAGGTTTACCGGCAGCAGGAAGTCGGAAATGTTGAGGTAGTCTGACATAAATGCAAGATAATGGAAACGCTAAACCCTCAAGGGGGCTTTAGGGAAAAATACTTTTAAACAGCTGTCAGAAACTCCTTTAAAATCGGGTTTGCTATATTTGCAGGGTATGGAACAGTTATTAAAACAGATAGCAGATTATAAGAACGAAATAGAAACTTTCTCAGCTACGGATGCAAAAGAAATCGAAGAATTCCGCATTAAATGGCTTGGCACAAAGGGTTTGGTGAAAAACCTGATGGGCGAAATGAAAAATGTGGCCAATGATAAGAAGAAAGAAGCCGGACAGTTATTAAATGAATTCAAGCAATACACTGAAGCGAAGTTTGAAAGTTTAAAAGAACTCACAACTGACACCCCACAGCTCACAACTAATATCGATCTTTCTCTTCCCGGCGATTCTATTCCCGTTGGCAGCCGTCATCCTATCATACTTATGCGCAACAGGATTATTTCTATTTACCAGCGCCTGGGATTTGCAGTTGCCGAAGGGCCGGAGATAGAAGATGACTGGCACAATTTCACAGCACTAAATCTTCCTCCGCACCACCCGGCGCGGGATATGCAGGATACATTTTATGTACAACAAAATCCGGATTGGTTGTTACGCACACATACCAGCAATACGCAGATACGGGAAATGGAAAAAGGCAAACTGCCGATTCGTGTTATTTGTCCCGGCCGTGTATACAGGAATGAAACAGTAAGTGCGAGAAGCCATTGTTTTTTTCACCAGGTAGAAGGATTATATATTGACGAGAATGTTTCTTTTGCTGATTTGAAACAAACACTGTATTTCTTTGTAAAAGAAATGTATGGCAAAGATGTTCGTGTACGTTTCCGTCCTTCCTATTTTCCATTTACCGAGCCAAGCGCGGAGATGGATGTAAGTTGTTTTATCTGCGGTGGTAAAGGTTGCCGCATCTGCAAGCATTCCGGATGGGTAGAAATTCTCGGCTGCGGCATGGTACATCCCAATGTATTGGAGAACTGCAAAATTGATAGCAACAAATACACCGGCTTTGCATTTGGTATGGGTATCGAACGCCCCGCCATGTTAAAATATGATATCAACGATATCCGTTTGTTCAGCGAAAATGATGTACGGTTTTTGAAGCAGTTTACGAGTGCGGTGTAAAACCCTGAGTTTATCGAAGGGATTTTTGGTTGCCAGCTTTTAGAATTCTATTAAGCTTTCGTTGCGACGCTCCCTTTATCTTTCTGTTCTTTAATCAACTTCTTATTTCACGCAAAGCAATATAAGGAGCAAAGACGCAAAGTTCTCATCTCCTGGCGCCTTATTCTCTTTGCGCCTTTGCGTGAATTTTTTTTAAAACTAATGGGTGCTCCCTCCAGGATTCGGTAATTCTGTTTGGCTTTTCGTAGGGTGTATTTATTAATTTTATTCCATGATCCAAACCATCTGCATATGCGGCGCAGGTACCATGGGTAGCGGCATTGCGCAAGCCGCCGCTCAGTCCGGTTTTTATACCATATTATATGAACTGAACACAGCCATTCTCGAAAAAGCGAAAGTCTCTATTGAAAATAACCTGCAAAAACTGGTTGAGAAAGGCAAACTAACCACAGCTGAAAAGATAAAAACATTGGAACGCATCCAGTTTACAAACGATCTGCACCATTGCCTTGCAGATGTAATTATCGAAGCGATTGCAGAAAAACTGGAAGCGAAAATTGCATTATTCAACCAACTTGCAGAAATTAATCACAGCGAAACAGTTTTTGCAACAAACACTTCTTCTTTATCCGTTACAAAAATTGCGGAGAAAGTGATGAGCCCGCAGCGGGTTATTGGTATGCACTTTTTTAATCCTGCTACCATTATGAAACTCGTAGAAGTTGTGAATACTCCTTTTACAAATGAACAAACGACTCAAATAATACTGGAACTCGCAGCAGGCATGGGCAAAACAGCCGTTGTGTGTAAAGATGCTCCGGGCTTTATTGTAAACCGCGTGGCAAGACCATTTTATATTGAAGCGTTGCGTCTCGCAGAACAAGGTATGCCGTTTGAAAAAATTGACGCACTGATGGAAGCTACAGGTTTTAAAATGGGGCCCTTCAAACTGATGGATCTTATCGGCAACGATATCAACTATGCAGTCAGTACTTCTGTGTATGAACAACTAAACAAACCCAAACGGTTGAAGCCTTCATCCATCCAGGAAGAAAAAGTGAAGAACGGTGAACTGGGAAAGAAAACCGGCAAAGGATATTACAAGTACCCCGGATAAAATGACAAAGATTATCTTCGCAGCCACCTATAAATTTTCATCTTGTCATCCGGAATATTTGTAACAGGCGGCACTGGTTTTATTGGTTCTTATATCATCAAAGAACTGATTGAACAAGGCTATCCGGTACGTGCCATCCGTCGCAGTACCAGCAAGCTTCCTTTCTATATTTCAAATGATATTCTCAACAAAGTAGAATGGGTAGAAGGAGATGTGCTGGACATACCTGCATTGGAAGATGCTATGACAGGTATTGATACCGTTATTCACTCGGCAGCGATTGTGTCTTTTTTGCGAAGCGAAAAAAATGCGATGTACAAAACAAATATTGAGGGCACCGCAAACATGGTGAATATCGCTTTGGAAAAAAAGGTAAAACGTTTTGTACATATCAGCTCTGTCTCCGCATTAGGAAATATTGGTCGTTTAAATCATGTAAACGAAGAATCAAAATGGCAGGAAAGTAAAGTCAATACGGGTTATGCTATCAGCAAGCATCAATCCGAACTGGAAGTGTGGCGTGCCATGGCTGAAGGTTTGAATGCAGTAATTGTTAACCCAAGTACGGTACTTGGTTTTGGCGACTGGAATAATTCAAGCTCTGCAATTTTTAAAACAGTGTATGATGAATTTCCCTGGTATACAAAAGGCGTGAATGGTTTTGTAGATGTAGCAGATGTGGCAAGGGCAACTGTTGAGCTGATGAAGACAGAAATCAGTAATGAACGTTTTATCATTAATGGGGAGAATTGCACATTTCAGCAATTATTCAATTCTATTGCCGATGGCTTTGGAAAGAAACATCCTCACCGCCATGCTACTCCTTTTCTCGGTGAAATAGCATGGCGTTTAGAAAAAGTGAAAGCATTCTTTTCTGGTAAAAAACCATTGCTTACCAAAGACAGTGCGAGGGTAGCACACCGTAATACGTATTTCGACAACAAAAAAATACTGGCGGCCCTGCCGGGATTTTCCTTTACACCACTGCAAGAATCAATTCAAAAAGCCTGTAAGCAGTACCTGCACACAATAAACAGGACGCAACCATAGTTAAGGGAATGATATCTTTTACAGACTAATTTCAGACTATGCGATTATTAACAACACTTTGTATTTCAATTTTTGCATCTATCAGTTTTCCTGCTTTTGCACAGTATTCGGTATCTGGCAAAATTGTTGACTCTGCAAGCAAAGAGCCATTGACAGGCGCTTCTGTCTTTTGCCAAAACACCACACTGGGAACAATTACTAACAAACAAGGTGAGTTTTCATTATCGCTCAAGTCCGGAGGTTATGAGCTGATAATATCTTTTACCGGCTACCAGACAAAACAAATACGCGTAAACAGCGGTAATGAAGCTACCGTGCTGAATATTGAAATGGTTAAAGAAGATAAAAGCATGGGTGAAGTAATTATTAAAAGCAGCAATGAAGTAAAGGATGGCTGGGAAAAGTATGGAAGTTTTTTTGTTGACAATTTCATTGGCACAACACCCAATGCAAAAAGCTGCGTATTGCAAAACCCGGAAGTTTTAAAATTCTATTTTCTGAAAAAAAGCAACAAACTGCGTGTATTAGCTACAGAGCCTTTGCTCATCAGTAATAAAGCGCTGGGATATAACCTGCGTTATCAATTGGATTCGTTCGTATATCAATATAAAACAGATATCAGTTTATACCGCGGCTATTGCTTATTCTCAGAAGCGGATACAACAGAAAATGTAAAGCAAGCATGGACAAAAGCGAGAGCAAAAACATACAGCGGCTCCAAGCTGCATTTTATGCGCTCCTATTTTGACAGTACGCTTGCCGAAGAAGGATTTATCATTGGATTGCTTGACGAAAAAGACAATATGCGCTTCGACCAGGTAAAAAATCCGTACGATTCTTCTTACTATGCATTCATAGATAGTACAAATGAGGCGGAACTGGATTTTCCGACCAAGTTCAGTGTTACTTATAATAAGATAAAACCGGAACCTGAGTACCTGAAGAAATTTAACCTGCCGAAAAATGTGGCTTCGCAAATATCTTATATTGAGCTACTGAATACTATCGTCATTAAAGAAAATGGCTACTATGCCGATCAGAAAGATTGGATAAACCAGGGATACTGGAGCTGGAAAAACCTTGGCGATCAATTGCCATACGATTATGCTCCTTAGTACCGATTCCTATACAACAACAGCATTTACCAGCTTTTTTATTTTTTCCAGTCCCGTTTTGGCAACTGTCAGTGCGTCTTGTTTCCAGTAGGTCTCATTGAAGAGCTCAAGTGACAACACTTTTGTACCCCCTATTGCTTTCAAATCGCTGAGAATTTGTTTCAGCGGCGCAGCGCCATCACCGGGATATACCCTATCGCTATCATTTTGCTCATCTACCGGTTTATCGCGGGGATAATCATTGATATGAATAATCTCAATTGCCTTACCATTTACCAGCTTGAGACCATTAAAACCTGAACCACCCCGAAAAAGATGATATACATCGGGAAGTATTCTTGCATCTGCATCGTTTGCGGCAGCAGCAATGGCGAGCGCCTGCCCAAGATTGTACAAGGTGCCGGAAGCACCCCAAAACTCCAGCTGGGGCATTACATTATATTTCCTTCCCAGCGCAAGTATCTCACGGTATCGCATACCTGCTTTCTGAAAATCTAACGGTTCTCCTTTTTCAACACCGGCCGGCGGCGCCGCTATACGGCGGCAACCTAAAGCAGCCATCAGCTTCATTTCTTCTTCCAATTGTACTAATGCGGCCTTACGCTTATCTTCATCATCGCTCATCCATGCAGTAAAGCTGATAAGGTTTTCCGCTTTTATTTTCCTTGCTGACATTAAAGCTGCCAGCGATTGAATAGTATTTCCTTTTTTCAGGTAATCCTGTATATCACTTATCCATAGCTCTACCCCATCATAACCGGCTTTTGCTGCTATTTCGATATAACCTTGCAAACCTGGTTGCTGCCCACTGATAGTACTTGTATTAAGGCAAAAACGGAAAGGCCCTTTTGGAGCTGCTGCCG
>JAEUVI010000043.1 GCA_016787105.1 Chitinophagaceae bacterium
TTTGTGCATGCAAAAACAATGGTTTGTGACGGGCAGGTTGCATTTGTAGGCACTACTAATTTGGACCACCGGAGTTTTGAGCTCAATTTCGAAATACACCAGGTTATATATGATGCGAATATTGCAGTGCAACTAAGAAATGCATTTTATGATGATTTAAACAATTCCGAGAAGATTGATAAAGCTGCCTGGAGTAATCGTTCACCAATACCTGTTTTCATAGAAAGAATTGCAAGGCTTATATCTCCAGTGATATGACTATGTGATTTTTTGTATGGTAGAATTGTTTCGGTAAAATACAAAGAACCTTTTTAAGGTTATGGCAACTCAATCATCCTGAAATTCCGCATTTCAATTTTCGCACCTTCCGCTTCAAGACACAAATAACCCTTTCGTTGTGTGGAATTGCTGATGCCATTTACAAATTTTCCATTTACAGAAAGTTTGATGGTACCATCTACGCATACTACATCATAAGTGTTCCATTCACCTTTTCCTTTGCAGCGGTTCTCTGTTGATTTGCTTCTTTCTCCACGCGGATTATCCGGATCTGTTTTTACGCCACCTACGCCAAACAGTTCACCATGCACATAGGCAACGGGTGGCGCAACACCATCTTTAGTATTAAGTTCTATCCAACCGAGTTCAAGCATCTGTACTTCCACGCCATCTGGCAGCCTGCTTTCGGGATCAGGAACTGCTTTACTCCATACAAATACACCGGAGTTGCCGCCTTTTTCCATATGCCGCCATTCCACATGCAGTATAAAATTTTCGTATTGTTTTTCAGAACGCATTACACCGATAGGTAATCCAGTACTGTAAAGCGTATCACTCTTCACAGTCCAGGTATCTTCAGCAGTATTAACATTCACCCATTTCAATGCGGTTGGTTTCTTGCCGGCAGAAGAATTAAGATCATCAAGTTTGGTAACAGTACCAAACTCCAACGTATTCTGCGCGATAGTATCATGGCTGATACAATAGAATGCCAGGATAATTAATATACTTTTAATCATTATCAGGAAAATTTAGTGATGCCAGGTTTAGCGATAGTTACATCATTCCATTTCAGATCGCGATGATAGTCGGCCATTGGTGGCCCGAGTGTTTCCGTTGAGTTCATCGCTTGCTCCCATGTAATTGTCTGGCCGGTATAAGCTACCATTCTTGCCAGCACACCTAACAGGGAGCTATAGGCTAGTTTTTCTCCTTCATTGATAGGCTTTCCTTTCCGGATAGAAGCGAATAATTCCTCATGCTGTGTTTCATACATGTTATTTTTTTCTCCGGAGTAGACCCAGTTATTTTTCCCGGTGAGTTCGTGAAGTCCCTTGCCATTATCAATAAAGCCTTTGCCAGTAGTACCAGTAATACTAACGGTGTTTGCATTAGAGCAGCCTTCCTGCTGCCGGCTGAAGTGATAGCATTTTATTCCATTAGCATATTCAAACTCTATGGCGAAATGGTCATATACATTTCCATACACATCAGCCACACGTACCTGCCTGCCGCCGGTGCCGGTTGCTTTCAATGGTGGTTTATCACCCATGGCCCACG
>JAEUVI010000046.1 GCA_016787105.1 Chitinophagaceae bacterium
GTATTAACAATGGTAATTGCTTTTTCAAAATAATTCTCGACGCTGAAATTGCGCATCCACCTGGTATATGCACGTAGTGTAAAGTTGCCGGTAGTTATAGAAACAGGAATCAAAAATGAACCACTACCGGAACCGTTTACCAATTCAATCTTTGCCTGTGACACAGCTTTATTATTCTGATCCAGTATTTCAATGTAGGCAACCTTGCTGATGTCAATGGGTTTGTGTTCAATGGCATCTACAACATATGCTTTAAACCACATGATTTCCCCGGGTACATAAAATGACTTGTCTGTATGTATAAATATTTTCTCCTGTAGATTTTTTTCGGAATAATTATTCAATTGTTTTTTCAACACTTCCTGCCCTGTTTGAGCGCAGAGAAAAGAAGAAATAGCAAATGTTATTGTAAGGTATAAAATCGTTTTTTTCATTAAAGCTGTTTGTTGCATATCTTAATTAAGTCGCTGTATTTTTTCATTGCCAGAAATCCGGTTTAATATTTGTTCCTCCATGTGAGGTGCAATCCACGCAGTCGGTGGTATTCCCGTTTATGCCTGCAGGAGGAAGCGGTTCATCAATAGGCGTAAAACCTCCTGTAAAATAAAATTCAAGACTATCGTATGGTACGAGCTTCACGGGTTCACAATAAAAAAGATATTTCCATGGCAGCACATCAGCATTTTTTATAAATATGCGTTGCTCGCTTTTAGATGAAGCAGCAGCATAGCCTAATACTACCTCTGTGGGATCGCTGAGGCAGTGAATATTGCCTGTAAGTTGCGATGGTTGTGCATCAAATATGGAGCCCATCTGCTCAGTAATTTTTTTAATATTCTCCAGGTATTCAAAGTGTTCTTTTGTTAATGCGAACTGCCTTACCATAATGCTATACTTAACACTTAGCTGTACACCGTTTAAGGGAATGGTATTGATGGGAAAATCAGCAATAATATCCTTAGACAATTTTGCAGAAGAACCCAGCATCATGTTGGTTGAGTTGAGTGTTTGCCAGCAATAGAACACAAACTGATTCGGTTCTCTTTGCTTAATCGTACCATTTTCGTAATAGAGATAAGAGAAGTTATTGGCATGATACTCCCAAGTTTCTGTATATTCCCAACGGTAATACTTTGTTTCGTTTTGCAAATCGTGGGTATTAACGTATATCCCGATGCCATCACTCTTTCTTTTCCAGTTTACACTATCAATCGGAGGTGTTTGCTTTACTGTTATTGCTTCAGAGGCATATTGTTTTCCATCGGAAGTATTTATTTTCAATTTGTACTTCCTGTTCAAATCCAGGTTCATGCCCGGCACTATATAGGTGCCTTTTCCTGTTTCCTGGAAATAGTAAATTATGTTCCCTGCCTCATCCTCTACATATAATTGTGCATTTGACTCCGGTATTCCAGCTGTACCTTCATTTAACTTACTTGTACGACTTAACCTTATTTCAGTTGTTTCCGAACCATTATTCAAAAAGCCGTCCACAACCAATAAGTTGAGATCGGTCTTTAAGATTTTGGGTTCAAACCGTTCTTTACAGCCAGCTAGTAGAATGCTGAGAAAGAAAAATTGTATCGTTACTTTTTTTATCAATTTCATTTTTTAATTACCAGAAATCCGGTTTAGTGGTACTTCCGCCTCTGATTCTGCAATCAACGCATTCTGGCGCTGCACCACCTGCTGAAATAAGATTGGGTCCCCTCATGTTTTTATCAATTGCTAGGTATCCTAGTTCACCAAAATAGAAACCAAGGCTATCAGGAGTTATTTCTTTTCTCTCACAATAGAAGCCAGTTTGCCAGGGTGTCACTTCAGCATTGCGTATAAATTTTCTTACAGATTGTACCGTTGAAAGGGTCATATACCCTAATACTGTTTGTTGTGGATTATTAATTGAATGCATGTTGCCTGTCAACTGTGAAGGCTGGGCATCAAAAATAGAGCCCATCTGCTCAGTAATTTTTTTTAGGTTTTCCAGGTAATTAAATGCTTCTTTTGAAAGTGCATATTGCCTTAAAAGCATACTGTACCTGTCACTGAGTTCAAATGAATTCATTGGAATAAATCTCAAGGGCATTTCAAAAATAACATCCTCTGATAACTTAGCAGATGAAGCCAATAGTAAATCTGTTGAGTTTTGCGTTTTCCAGCAGTCATAAATGATTTCGTCAGCTGTTCTGTCAATTAATGCCCCGCCCAGGTATTTAATTACGGAGAAGTGAGGAGAATGGTATTGCCATGTTTCTGTATAATCCCAACGGTAATATTTGGTTTTGCTAAGAGGGTCATGGGTGTTGACATATACGGTTACTCCATCATTCGTTCGTTTCCAACTCACGCTATCAATAAGCGGTGTCGCTAATACCGGCATCTCATCGGAAGTATATTGATTCCCGTCTAATGTATTAATCCGTAGGCGATATTTACTATTGCCATCGAGGTTCATTCCTGGAATCATGTAGACCCCATCTGTATTAAATGGCTGAAAAAAGTATAATGGATTACCATTGAGATCTTCTATCCATAACTCGGCATTGTTTTCTCCGGAATTTTTCAACCCTGAAGAAAGTTTTTTAGTGCGGCTAAGACGAATAAATGTTGAATCAGAACTGTTATTTAAAGCACCATCTACTATTAATAGATTTAAATTAGTATTAATTGCAGGTGGTTTATATTCTTGTTTGCATGAAACTGAAAATAACAACAAAGCCAGAACTTGCATTAAAATGAATTTCAC
The DNA here is from genome assembly GCA_016787105.1 of Chitinophagaceae bacterium. Lineage (GTDB taxonomy): Bacteria > Bacteroidota > Bacteroidia > Chitinophagales > Chitinophagaceae > JAFDYH01. The sequence continues at coordinate 2,747 of JAEUVI010000046.1, forward strand.
CATAGCCTTTTCAGGTCGCATGCTATTAAGAAGTTTTGTTTTCATAAAATTTTAAAACCTGAAATTGTAAGTAATGAACGGAATAGCAGATCCGAATATGGATAGCTTATATCCCTTTACAAC
>JAEUVI010000099.1 GCA_016787105.1 Chitinophagaceae bacterium
AAAAATGATTTTAAGCATTCTGAAAAAATACGGCAGCCTGTTTTTTATCCTTTTTGGTTTTATACATCCTTATAGCAGTGCCGCACAGACTATCGATATTTTAATAAAAGGGGGTCATGTCATTGATCCCAAAAATAAAATAGATACAATAATGGATGTGGCGATTACCGCGGGAAAAATTTCGCAGGTAGGCGCTTCTATAGCAGCAGGGAATGCAAAAAAAGTGATTGATGCAAGCGGTATGTATGTAACCCCGGGTATTATTGATATGCATGTACATGCTTTTAATGGCACTGATCCCGGTTCATATCTTGCTAACGGGGCGCATAGTCTTCCGGTTGACGCATTTACTTTCAGGGCAGGTGTAACGACTGTGGTGGATGCCGGTTCTTCCGGGTGGAAAAATTTCCGTTTATTTAAATCGCAGGCGATAGATAAATCGAAAACAAGGATACTGGCATTGCTTAATATTGTTGGTTTGGGAATGTATGGCCGTTTGGAGGAACAGGATGTTTCTGATATGAACCCTGTGATGACTGCTTACATGATAAAGCATGAATACCCGGAAATTATTGTCGGAATAAAATCAGCGCATTATTGGGGCGATTTTACACAAGTTGATCTTGCTTTTAAAGCAGGTGATCTTGCAGGCGTGCCCGTAATGGTTGATTTTGGTGAGCATCATCCGCCAAATTCAATTGAAGAGCTTTTTATGAAGCACATGCGGCCCGGCGATATTTTCACACACACTTATGCCAATGGATTTGAAGACAGGGAAACAGTAGTAGATAAATCAGGAAAAGTAAAGCCATTTATTTATACCGCACAGAAAAGAGGAATCAACTTTGATGTTGGTCATGGCGGCGGTGCATTTTCGTGGATACAGGCAGTTCCGTCCATGCAACAGAAATTCTGGCCTACTACTATCAGCACCGATCTGCATACGGAAAGTATGAACGGGGGAATGAAGGATATGGCAAATGTAATGTCCAAATTTCTTGCAATGGGCATGCCTTTGTACGATGTCATTTTGCGAAGCACATGGAACCCAGCTACAGTTATCAACCGAAAAGAATTGGGAAGCCTGAGTGTAGGATCGGATGCGGATGTAGCGGTATTTACATTACGGAATGGTGATTTCGGATTTCTGGATGTGCGGGCGCTAAAATTAAAGGGCAAACAAAAATTAGAAGCAGAGCTTACAATACGTGCCGGGAAAATTGTGTGGGATTTAAACGGCATTGGTTCGGAGCTATATACCGATAAGGCGCGTCAGTAAAATGAAAGGATAATTGTAAACTGATTTTCTGAAAAGTAATATGAAAAATTTTATCCTGATACATAGCATAAAAAAACGATTGCAGTCATTGGGGATTGCTTTCTTTTTGTTTACTGCAATAACACATGCACAGCAATATGATTTGCTAATCAGGAACGGACGTGTAATTGATCCAAAGAATAATATTGATTCTAAAATGGATCTTGCGGTAAAAGACGGAAAGATTGCTAAAGTAGCAAATAGTATTCCGGTGGCGCAGGCGGTAAAAGTTATTGATGCCAGTGGCCTCATTGTTGTACCTGGTCTCATTGATATACATACTCATGTTTTTGTTGGCAGCAAACCAGAAACATTTGCAGATGGTTTCTTAAGTGTATCGCCCGACGATTTTACTTTAAAAGCTGGCGTTACAACTGTAGTAGATGCGGGTACTTCGGGATGGAGAAATTTTCCAACATTCAAAGAGCATGTAATTGATAAATCCAAAACACGTGTGCTGGCGTTCTTAAATATAGCAGGCAATGGTATGAGTGGCAGCCCGACAGAGCAAGACATAAATGACATGGATGCATTCATGACTTCATTGGTGGTGAAAAAAAATCCTGATATAATAGTAGGTGTCAAAATCGGTCACTACGAAGGAAATGACTGGACGCCATTTGATAGAGCATTGGATGCGGCAGCGAAATCAGGCACAAAACTTTTTGTGGAATGTCATCTGCCACAGTTTTCATTGGAAGACCAGCTAAAAAAAATGCGTCCCGGTGATATCATTACACACTCATTCGAGAAAGTAGAGGAGCGTATGCCCGTGGTTGATGAGAATGGAAAGTTGCGGCCATTTGTAAAAGAAGCGAATGAAAGAGGGATACTTTTTGATCTCGGACATGGCGGTGCAGGATTTTGGTTTAGTGTAGCAGTACCTGCATTGAAGCAAGGTCTTGCTCCAAATAGTTTCGGAAGTGACTTACATCGCTTCAGTATGAATGCGGGTATGAAGGATATGCTGAACATTATGTCTAAATACATGGCAATTGGAATGTCACTCGAAGAAGTGATTGCACGGGGTAGTTGGAATGCTGCAAAGTCAATTAATAGAACTGATTTGGGAAATCTTAGTGAAGGGGCCGTTGCTGACATAGCGGTTCTGCGTGTACGCGAAGGCCGGTTTGGCTTTACTGATGCCGGAGGAAACGTGGTACAGGGTACAAAAAAACTGGAGGCCGAATTGACAGTTCGTGCAGGAAAAGTAGTTTGGGATTTGAATGGTATTTCCGGAAAAATATTTAACGCCGCGGAAACACCCGGCTCCAAATAATTAATCAGGGTTATTATACAGAAATCAGTATGAAGTCACATATTTTTTTATTTGCCGCAATATTTTTTTTCATTGCTTCCTGTAACACAGCATCAAAAAAACAATTGAAAGCTGATCCAGATAATGGCGGTCTTTTGCTACCTGATCAGTTCGAGGCGCTCGTAGTGGCAGATAGTATTGGCAGCGCAAGGCATATTGCTGTAAATACCAACGGTGATATTTATGTGAAACTTACTTACAATGAGAAAATGAATGGAAGGGGCGGAACGGTTGGTCTTCGTGATTTGGACCATGATGGGAAAGCTGATTCAATTGTTTACTTCGGCGACTATAAAGATGTAGGTGGATCTGCTGTAGGCATGAGTATTCATGATGGTTATCTTTTTACAAGCACAGTTACACAAGTGCTACGTACAAAACTTTCTCCGGGCAAGTTGATTCCCGAAAACCCAACAGAAGTAATGCTAACCGATTTGGATTCTAATGTTGCACACAACTGGCATACCACGAAGCCTGTTGCTTTTGATAAGAAAGGCAATATGTACATCCCATTTGGTACGCCTACAGATGCGGGTCAGGACATTACCAGGTACGGCCCTGCCGGTACACCAGAAGGAAAAGGACTTGATCCTGTTC
>JAEUVI010000178.1 GCA_016787105.1 Chitinophagaceae bacterium
GATGAAACAAGAGTTTCGGAAATCATGAGTACCGATCTTCCTTTTATGAACCCCGATGACAGCATCGAACGTTGTATGCAGATAATGAGTGATAAAAATGTACGGTATTTACCCGTATTTGACAATAACAGGCTTTCAGGGATTATATCTATGAGTGATGTGGTAAAAGAAACGATCTTGTTGCAGCAGGCGACCATTTCGCATCTTGAAAGCTATATCCATTCCGGAATGTAATAAGTACGATAGATTTTACACAAAGCGGGTTGACTCATCAACCCGCTTTTTCGTCGCTAATCTTTTCTTTCACTACCACAAGGTCTTTTATTTCTACCTGCATGGGCAATAAACCAATTTTTACCACGGCTCTTTTGCCCCTTAGTTCCAGCACCTCTCCTACCTGGTGATTGCGTTTCATTTTCACTTTGTCGCCTTCTTTTATATCGCCGCCCACCTCATTGTATTTTGATTCAATTTTCTTTTGCAATTTGTTCACTGTTTTCTGTTCGTTTTTACGGAACAGCAGGGACTCAAGCTGCTTAATTACTTTTTGTTTATTGTCTTCCTTTTTCCACTCTATCACTACCTGCTTTAGTTTCCGCTCCATGTCTTTCAGGTAATTGATACGGTCTTCATTTATCTTATTCTGGTGCTTCAGCAGTTCAACCTGTTGCTGGTGTTTTTCTCTATCTATCACCAGCTGCATTTCTTTTTTCAACCGCTCATTTTCTTTTACAAGATGATGCAGCTCCTTTTCTTTCTTTTCCATATTCCGCAAATCCTGCTCTGCACGGTTGAGTAATTTATCGAGCCGGAAATGATCTTCATCTACCATATTTCTTGCCCGCTTTATCAAATGCTTGTCAAGCCCGATTCTTTCCGCGATTGAAAATGTATAAGAACTTCCCGGCTTACCGACCATTAGTTTATATAATGGCAGAAGACTTTTTTCATCAAATGCCATAGCGCCATTAATAATGCCCGGCGTTTTATTGGCCATTACTTTCAGGTTGAGGTAATGTGTAGTTACAATACCCACCGCATGTTTTCTGGAAAGCTCTTCCAGTATTACTTCGGCAAAAGCGCCTCCAAGATTCGGATCACTTCCGCTTCCCAACTCATCGATAAAGAAGAGTGTGCGGCCATTCGCGTTTTCAATGAAGTATTTCATGTGGAGCAAATGACTGCTATATGTGCTTAACTCAAACTCCAGGTTTTGTGTATCACCGATATGAATCATCAGTTGCTTGAAAATACCAAACTCAGATGAGGGATGAACCGGCACCAGCAAACCACTTTGCACCATCATCTGCAACAAGCCGACTGTTTTCAATGTAACAGTTTTACCACCTGCATTGGGCCCGCTGATAACAAGTATACGGCTGCTATCATCAAGCGTAACTGTAACAGGTATTGTAGGCTTCTTTGTCCGCTGATTATATAAGTACAACAAAGGATGAACTGCCTCTACCAGGCGCACACCCGACTTATCATTTACTACCGGATACTCTCCTTTTATATCAATACCGAATTTTGCCTTGGCATAAATAAAATCAAACTCACCTGTGATAGTATGATAGGTATGCAATAAAGATGAATACACAGAAAGCTTTGCCGTTAAATCACGCAGTATGCGGTACACTTCTTTCTGTTCTTCATTTTCCAGTTCGAAAATTTCGTTGTTCAGCCCGATGGTTTCTTCAGGTTCAATAAAAGAAGTTTTACGGCTGTCGCTTTCGCCGTGCAAAATTCCCTTTACTGTTCTTTTATGCTCCGCAAATAAAGCCAGCACACGCCTGCCGCTCATAAAACTTTCTTCAATCTCCGCGAGGTAGCCTTGCTTGTTCAGCTTTGCAATTATCTTATCAAACAAACGACGCAGTTCATTTCTTTTCCGGTAAAGGCTGACGCGTATATCGCGAAGCGCAGGCGTTGCATTGTCTTTTACATAACCGGTATCATCCAGCACATCATCAATCATTTCGATGATTGCTTTCTCATAATATGTATCGGCAATAATTCTTGCCAGTGATTTATACGCAGCTTTACGTTCGCTATCAAACCAACGGAAAATTTTCTCCAGGCTTTCTGCCAGTTTTCTTATTTGTATAAACTGCTCACCGCTTAATACCGCTCCGGGTATAGAAAGTAGTTTTAGTTCTTTGGAAAGATTGAGAATATAATCATTGGGAAAATAAATCGCATTCTGCAACAGTTGCCTGTATTCATGGCTTTGTCCGAGTTCTGTTTCAATATATTCCTTGCGTGTATGTATGCGCAATTGCGAAGCCTTGTTCTTTGCATACTCTGTTTGACAATGAGCAGTGAGCAACGCCTTTACTTTATCAAATTCCAACTGTACCGCAGCCGATTCCGGAAAAAGTTTCATAATCCTCGAAAACCAATTTTAAAAGATAGTCTGCGAAGGTAAGCAGATTCGGGGAGTAGAGAGTTGGGAGTTGTTACAACATGTTAAACAGAGGCCGTTGATTTTTTCTTTAGCAATCGATAAACTATTCTTGCGATAAAATATGGCCAGAAAGCTAACTGGGAAAAAAGGAAAATAATTACTACAACCGTAATAACCCTTTCTACCCAAAGCCGGTAAACTGACCAACTATGCAATGAAGACATATCAAGGTATTCCCTTGCTGGCATAGTATCCTCTATATTTAAATATGCAATCAGCACCCACATCAGCCATGTTGCAATCAAAACGAGCCAGAGAAAAAGATTCGCCTTTCCGGACTTGCCGGTTAACCATCTGTTTGCCAAATAAAGAATAACAATAAGCAGGAAAAACAGGCTGGCAATATGTACAGCCGAAATCACAAACATGGTATCATGCAAATGGATATCAATAACATTCCCGGTAAAAAATTCGATTACCATCACGGTCGCAGCAGCGACTAACAAAGCAATGTAAGTGCTGTGAAATCCCGGAATTTTCATGTTGCAAACTTTTCACCTGCTTTATTGTTATTGAAGCGGATGTTAAAGAAACTGAAAAAAGGCGAAATTGCCGGGCAATAGGCAAACCTAAAGAAACAGGACTTCGTAAATTGCGTAAATATTATTTCATTTGAAAGCAATACTCAACTATAACCGCATGAAGACGATGCTTACACTGGCAACTGTAACGCTGGTTACTCTTTTATCCTGTGCACAAAAATCATCAAACAAAGAAAAAATAAAAGATACCATGAGCGCATCTCCATTTACCGGGAAGACAGAAACAGCGACATTCGGTACCGGTTGTTTCTGGTGTACCGAAGCTATTTTTAAAGAACTCAACGGCGTCATCTCCGCCACATCCGGCTATAGCGGCGGTCAGAAACCCGACCCTACATACAAGGAAGTATGCACCGGCGAAACCGGCCATGCCGAATGTATACAGGTAGTATACGACCCGGCTACCATTACCTACGACGAACTGCTTGAAGTTTTCTGGAAAGTACACGACCCTACCACGCTTAACAGGCAGGGTGCAGATGTGGGAACACAATACCGCAGTGTAATCTTTTATCACAATGATGAGCAAAAACAAAAAGCTGAGAAATACAAAGCTGAGCTGGATAAAAGCGGTGCTTTTTCAAATCCGATTGTAACAGAGATAACAAAGTTCGATAAATTTTACCCGGCTGAAGATTATCACCAGGATTACTACATGAATAATAAATACAGCAATTCATATTGCTCAATTGTTATTCGCCCCAAGCTGGAGAAGTTTGAAAAAGTATTTAAGGATAAGTTGAAGAAACATTAAAAATGTAAAGCCCCTAAATAGGGGCTTTTTATTTACAAGTTGCATTCACCGTAGCAAGCCGGCAAGACTGCTTAGTCCCTCACTCAATTGCAGAAATCACATATAACCACGATTTGCCAACGCAGCCCGGCATAAAAAAGAGTAAATGTCCATATGATAATTTGCGTTTCCAACGAGTCTCCAGCGGATAATGAACTCCAAAGATTTCTATTATGAAAGACAGCTCTTCAAAATAATGTCAGCGTGTATTATACTAATAGAAATACAAAATGTATAATGTCAACAGATTGGTTTTAAATACCAAATATTTTTAGGACTTGCGTGTAATATCATAAATTTGAAGTGTTAGCGGTCATTGTAAACCGACAGTACTATATTTCTTGATAAATAATGATAGATATCAAAACATTTACTTCACTAACACACGCTTCAGAAGCCAAACGACTTTTGAGGTATATTTTACTTTGGTGTAAAAACGGAAGAACAGATATTATTATTGATGAACATCGGTTTAGTCTATCAGAAAATCAAGTCATCACCATCACATCAGGGCAATATTACCAAATAAAAGAAATTTCGGGAGATTTGGTTGTGTTGAACTTTTCTTTGGATTTTTTTGCAAAAAACGACAACGATATTGAACTCATTTTTCATAACGGTTTATTCTGCCATTTTGGAATGAATGAAATTGTTACCATAACGCAACCGCAGTTATTTCATGATTTACTGTATAAAATTGAAACAGAACTTTTCAACAAACCGTATCAATATTTAGTTTCAGTACATTCCTATATCGAACTTTTGCTCGTGGAAATAAACAGGACGAAAATTGAGAATGGCGATGAAATTTGGAAACCCGATGCTTTGTTTCTAAAGTTTTTAGAAGCCGTAAGAAATAATTATGAGCACAATTATTCTGTTGCACATTTTGCCGAAATAATAAACACCACACAGGCAAAATTGAATGAGCTATCAAAATTACATACCAACAAAACGGCTCAAAATGTAATTTATAGCCTAATCATTTCAGAAGCAAAAAGATATTTACTTTATACTAATCTTAGTGTAAAAGAAATAGCGTATGCTTTAGGCTTCAATGACCCTTTTTATTTTTCCAATTTTTTCAAAAAGCACACTTCCAAATCACCGTTAGACTTTAAAAAAGAAGTAGGAGTATAGATTTTATATGCTTTTCTTATAATTGTCTATTCTTTGGCATCTCAGTTCTTGTCAATTTTGTATCAGAAAATTAAACGATACAATTATGACAACAAAACAGGAAATTGCCACATTTTTGCTTCGAATAGCAATTGGCACAGGATTTTTATCGGCAGTAGCAAGTAGATTGAACCTTTGGGGTAGTAAATCATCCGGCTGGCAAAATTTTGTAAACTACACAGCTGACACAAACCAATTTCTACCCACAAATTTTGCACCCACTTTAGCCGTGGTTGCAACCATCACAGAAATTTCAATTGGTATTTTGCTTTTAATCGGTTATCAAACCAATACGGTAGCCACTGCCGCTGCAATATTGACCTTACTGTTTGCCTTAGCTATGAGTTTTTCATTTGGCATCAAAGAGCCGTTGGATTATTCCGTTTTTGCCTTTAGTGCTGCCTGTTTTTTATTGAGTACTATTCCGCATCACATTTGGAGTTTAGACAATTTTTTAAATCATAAATAAATTTAACATGAACACAAAAATTCAAGATTACATTGTAAGCACAACCTCAACCAAATGGCAACCCTTGATTGAAAAAGACGTTCACTACAAAGGTGTTTTTGTAAAATCGCTTCGATTTGATGAAACACAACAGCGTTCCACAACCATTTTGTTGAAATTTGAACCAGGTGCAAGTTATCCTTATCACAATCATCCGGGAGGTGAAGAACTATTCGTTTTAGAAGGCGAGGTAACCATTGAGGGTGCTGTTTTAAAAGTCGGTGATTATCTTTATACGCCTGTAAATTTTAAACATGCCGTAAAAACTGAAAATGGATGCACCATTTTGTTTATGATACCTAAGGAAGTAGAAATTATTAAATAAATCCTATGCCCAATATAATTCCGTTTTCAGCATTGCAAAAAACCGATATTGGTTTAGAATTCGAAGGATGTAAATTTAATCAAACTGAGGTAACATTTATTTTGGTAAATGCTGCGCCCAGCAAAGGGGTGAGATTACACAGCCATCCTTATACTGAAATTTTTATTATTCAGGAAGGGA
>JAEUVI010000243.1 GCA_016787105.1 Chitinophagaceae bacterium
TTGCCACTACATAATTTTTTCCCTGTAGCGAAATTGTTTTCCGGTTTGATGATTCATTACCATAAATATTGATAGGGTCTGCACCCGGGTTATCGGCGCCAATGAGGTTGGTACTTTTATTAGCGGCAGCATTCTGGTCTGTATAGTTATTGGCGATCCAATCGTATCCACGGTTGTAGGTAGCGTTAATTTTAAATGCAACACGTTTGGTAATAATATGCGCAAAACGTATGCTTGTTTCGGAATAGATTTTTGGGTTACTGTCTTTATCACCAATATGCATTACTCCTGTCTTTTGCATAAAGCTTAACCCTGGCGAGGAAAAAGGAGATTTTGTAGAAAAATTGGCAAGCCCGTTTACAGTGTTCATGCCATACAGTGCTGAAGCGATGCCGGGAAGTATTTCAACATTGTCAACATCGAGATCCCCCGGGCCAAGCGAGCTACCAATCGGAGCGCCAATATGCGGCGATGCGATATCCATGCCATCTACTAACTGGGCAAATCGCACATTTGTAGTGTTGGCAAATCCTCTTGTATTCAGTATTCTGAAACCCAGACTTGGAGTTATCATTTGTATACCTTTTATATTTTCCAATGCATCAAAAAAACCGGGGGCAGCTGAATTACTGAAATAGTTTGTACCTGCTTTCTCAACGGCGACGGGCGATTGCAAAATCCTTTCTGGTATTCTTGAAGCGTATAAGGTGATTTCGTCAAGAAATTTTACAGTGATTGAATCTTTGGGTTTCAATATGCTTGTATCCTGGCTATAGGTACTGATCGCTACAAGGAAAAATGTAAAAGAGAATATCAATTTCATGGAAGAGTATTGGTGGCGTTATCTTTTATAAAAGATAACGAAAGATAAAAAATATATTCTATCCGGCCCCCATTCGCTTTGTTTCGTTTTGAAGAAAACTTTCAAATCTTTTGCGTAATTGTGTATAATAGCTGATTAATTCCAATGCATCAGCAGTAAGTTCAGTACCACCGCCTTTTTTACCGCCGCTTTGCACTATCACAAGCGGTTGTGATGATTGGCCGTTTAGTGTTTTAATAATGGCCCATGCTTTTTGATACGACATTTCCATCTTTTTAGCAGCCTGCCTGATAGAACCTGTTTCCCTGATGAGCAATAATAACTCCACAGGGCCAGGACCAAAGAAACGAAGCCCTTTAAATTCTATCCAAAGGCTGCCATTTATTTTGTATCCTGATTTGTTTTTAAGAATCTGGCCGGGTGATTTTGGCATATTATTCTTTGCAGGTGATTATTTGATAAATAATACAAGTTTCTGTTTATGGCTTCTTATGTTCCGCTTCATAATGTTTTTTCAATACATCTTCTCCATATTCATTTCCTTTTTCACGCCAGATAGCATGAATATGGTTGGCCTGTCTTCTCGGGCCGCCATTGTTGTCAAATTCAATAATAAATGTGGGGCCGTTTAAAATATAATAGTGCGGTTTTGTTTCGTCATTTTCCCCAATCCAACCGAAATAAATATTTTGTATACCTGCTTTTACAATTTTATTGTATTCGGTAACCGCTTTGTCATACTCCAGGTTGTAAACAAATTCACGAATAATTCTTTCGAGCAGTTCCTGTTGTTTTTTGTTTAATGACGTTCCTTTAATACCCCAGTAGTCAACGAGGCGTTTGCCACTTTCTGCTGCTGTTATTATATCGCCGGGTACTTCAGTACTTTTTACTGCTGCTTTTTTTTGCGCAGGGGATAGGCTTCTCAGCAATTTTATTCCATAATCTTCTTCATAGCCCAATACACGCCAGCCGGCGTATTCAGTAATGGGATATTCTGCCGGATCAGTTCCGACAAACATTGGGGTGACAGATAGTTTGTCATCATGAAAAGTAAAGTTCAACGAAAGATGATGCCCTTCTAATTTATAGCCCCAGTCTGTATCTTTTTGCGGATCGCCAAAAAATGCGAGGTAATAATTTTGGTGACTCCATTTTAAGTCTCTTAAAAATTTCAATGTATTATCATCAATTTCTTTTCTGCTATAGAGTGTGTCAAAGTACATGTTCAACAGGTTGTCGAGATGCATGATGCTGGTTGCTTTCAGGTAGCCCTGCGAACTCAATGATGCTGACAACATACGATGTACAAGTTTACGTTGGTTGTCAGACAAACTGCCGATATTAATACCAGCTCTTGCCCTCAGGCCAACAGGCAGGTTGTTCCATTTAATCCTGTCGGTATCACTATAAGCAAGCATAGCTCTTTTCTTTTGAAAAGCTGTCAGGCTATCAATGAAAGTGAGTGAAGCTTTTTTTATTTCCTGCATATTGCTTTGACTGAATGATGACTGGAGGGAGCAGCAAACTATGCATGCAAGGAAAAAGTTTTTATACATGTGGAAAGTTTAAATGGTAAGCCTGAATTTTTAATTGAGGAGTTTAAGTGAGTAATATAAAGGTATAATGTTGCATGAAAATATGATTGAAATTTTATTTTGGATTTACTCTCCCTGGCCGGCTGTTT
>JAEUVI010000260.1 GCA_016787105.1 Chitinophagaceae bacterium
TGTTATGGAAACTTTGAGTAACGACATCTTATTTTTCAAACAATTCTTTATGGCACAACTGCAACAGGCGGAAAATACCCGCCACAGGCCCGGTGTACGCCGTGCAAAACGTTTAAATACCCGGATAGATATGACACCAATGGTAGATCTCGGCTTTCTGCTGATTTGTTTTTTTGTTATCACTACTACCATGAGTAAACCAAGGGCCGCGGATTTATTTGTTCCGAAAGACGGGCCACCTACTGATGTGGCAGATTCAAAAACGTTAACCGTATTGCTTGATAAAGACAACCACATTTTCTATTATCATGGCAATTGGAAAGATGCAATTACTAACAATGGTATTCAATCCACCGGTTATTTATTCAGCAACGGTATTGGAAATATCATCCGTGAAAAACAAAAGCGGTTGGAGTTGTTAAACCTTGATAAAGAAAAAGGGAAAGGGTTGATACTGGTAATAAAAGCATCTGAGAAATCAAGTTATAAAAACCTTGTGGATATGCTGGATGAAGTATTGATTAATGATGTGCGGCATTACTCAGTAGTGGATTTGACAGAGCAAGAGAAAAATTTTATCAATGAAAAAGATAAATAGTACGTATGATTTTACCGGGAAGACGAAGAGACGGTAAAAGAATGTAGTGATAAAATATACATGCCGTCTTTTATTCTTGCCGGTTATTTTATTTTCTTGCATAGTTCCCTGCCGGAAATGTCTAATTCGATGCGCTCTTTGGCTTTATAATGCCGGATGATGCTGCAGATACAATAGCATCAGTTGCTTTTTGTAACATATCTGAAAGGCGCGCCAGTGATTTGGAAATATCAGCTAATTTATTTGTCTTTGTTTTCATACTGCCTACCATCGTTTTAAATGCATTTGTTTTCTGTTGCAGTTGTTCCAGCATATCTTCCTGCGCCTCAAGAATAATAAGATCCCTTGCATCATTGATTTGCTGCAAAGCCAGGTTTACCTGCTGGCGCTCTTCGAGGGAAAGCGAAAGCTTGCCGGACGATTGACGTATATAAGAATAAGCAGCGTCTATTGAATCAAGTGTTTCATCTACTGTCATTATCAGCATTTCCATTTGTTCTTCCTGTGTCAAACCTCCTTTCACGCCACTGTTTCGATTGAGATCGGCACTATCAACAGCCGGTACTTCTTCTGTTGTTGTATTTGAATCGGTAGATGAATTGCATGCTGTTAGCAAAACAAAACTGACAATAATGAGTAAATACTTTTTCATTTAAAAACTGTCTTTGGTGGCATTTAGTTTTTTGAGGATCCTGTTTACTTCCTGTAAACCTGCATACAATTCATCCGTTTGTTCATCAGGACCTCTCTTTGCTTTTGTAGCAATTGCAGTGTTTATCGCATCATGCGCTGTCTTAATGTTTTTTACAGAAGCCATCGTCTTATCATACAATAAGCGGATATTTTCCAGCCGCTCTTTCATTCGCAGGTATATCGGGTTATATTCTTTCAGGTAATTGTAAGGGTTCACCTGTATTTTTTCCTGGTACTTCTGTATGTTGTCATAAAAGCTAAGCATGTTGTTTTTGAACTGCCGGTCAAGTGTTGACAGTTCACGCTCCAGGCCTGGAGCTACATATGCTGTCAGAAAATCGCAAACTGTATTTATTATTACCGATCCGGAATCAACAAATTCTTTCAGGTATTTCTGCTGTAGTTTTTTCAATTTCATTGATCCGATTTCATTGATCACTGATGCTACAAAACCTCCCGCGGTTTTTGGTATCCGCTTACTATATCGTTTGTTGTAGGCTGCTACCGCAGTATTAAGCTTTACACCCAGGTCGGCTGTTTCATCATTGATAGTGCGTTGATAGCTTTCATCTATTAATGCCAGCAACGCTTCCGAATAAGCGCCGATGATATTACACGCATCATAGGTAGCGGTTACATTTTCTTCAAATGCTTTTTTGAATTCTACGCTTTTATCCAGCGATGCTATTACTTCTTCTGAACTGAATACCGTAGCCCCTGATAATAAGCGCAAATCGAAACGGAAGTCGGAAACCTGTTGATATAAATCGCCTGGGGCATATGAAAGGCTGCGGGTAGAGCGGCCAAAGGTTTCTACATTTTTAAAATATGCCGGTTTGGAAACAGCCACGCACCCGGAAAGCATAAAAAGTAAGACTAAATAGCGCATCAGAAAGCAGGAGTTTTAGTTATATTTTATCCGTTTCATACACACATATAACCATTCATCAAACTATGAAAAAAATTTTAGTCTGGAAAATTATTCTGATAAAATATTGATTTTTAAGTAATAACACGATATTTCCATTAATGGCGACTGCCAGCAACTAAAAATAAACTGGTACTATGTGTTACAAAGTACCAAATATCACCCTATCTTTGTTTTGTCAAGTTCATTATAAACCGCCAAACCTACTCTCCAACCTGCTCCAAAACTTACCAGGCCGGTTGGAGAGAGGCCAAGGCAAACAGAACCGAACGATATGAATATAGAAAATACACAGAGCCAGATGAGAAAGGGGATACTGGAGTTTTGCATTCTCTCCATCATCCGACGCGGTGAAGCCTACCCGAGTGATATCGTGGAAGAAATGAAAGCCGCTAACCTGCACATACTGGAAGGTACTTTGTACCCACTGCTTACCAGGTTAAAAAATGCAGATATGCTTACTTACCGCTGGGTAGAAAGTAACTCTGGTCCGCCACGCAAATATTTTTCCCTGACAGAAAAAGGAGATGCATTTTATAAAGAACTCGAAACAACATGGATAGAACTGTCTAACGGTGTAAATGCACTGGCAGAGAAAAAAAATCACCCCAACACTTAAACTTCAACCACACTAAATAGACGACAATGAAAAAGATCATCAACATAAACCTGAGCGGAAGAGTGATACCGATTGAGGATTCCGCTTACGAAAGACTGCAGGGTTATATTGAGAGCCTGCGGCGTTATTTTGCGCATGAAGATGGCCGTGATGAAATCATTAATGATATCGAAAGCCGCATCGCGGAAATAATGGATGAAAAAATCCGCAAGGGCGCTTCTTCCGTTACTGACGAAGATGTGGATGGCATCATTGCTTCAATGGGCCGCCCTGAAGATTTTGATGATGAACCTGCAGACACACATACATCTTCCTACCAGCAAGCAAACAGCCGCACAGAAGAAACATATACTCAAACAGGTAAAAAGAAAAGAAACCGCCTGTACAGGGATTCCAGTGATAAAGTATTAGGTGGTGTTTGTAGCGGACTCGCAAACTATCTGAATGTAGATCCGGCCATTATCCGTTTGCTATTCGCCATTATCACTTTTGGTGGTTTTGGTACAGGGCTTATCATTTATATCTTATTCTGGATAGTATTACCAGAGCAGGACCAGGAAAAATATGGCGGCAAAAGATTGTTTCGTAATCCTGAAGAAAGAGTACTGGGTGGTGTGGCAAGTGGTATAGCAGCATATGCAGGCAAAGAGCCATACATGGTCCGTTTGATTTTCGCAGCGCCATTATTATTAAACATACTGCTGAGTGTATTAAGCTGGCCATTCTTTCATGGCGGTGCGGTTTTCCCAAATCTTGTATTCGGATCGCTGACAGGCACATTCATACTTGCCTATATCGTATTGTGGATTGTATTGCCCGAAGCTAAAAGCCAATACCAGAAAATGGAAATGCGTGGTGAAAAGGTGGACGTGAATACTATACGGCAAAATGTAAAAGAAGGAATGGATCAAATGAAAGACAGGGCAAAAGATATTGGTGCTGATGTAAAGGATTCAGCTCAGCGGTTTGGTGCACAGGCAAAAGATT
>JAEUVI010000319.1 GCA_016787105.1 Chitinophagaceae bacterium
AGAAGATGGCTTTTTCGGAGAAAATGGTTTCCGTTATATTAGCGGCAGGCAAAAAGAAATTTACCTGATACCACGGATAAGACAGAATATAGAAATGACAATACAATAAAAAGAAAAATATTGAACCGCGAACAGTTTATACAACAACTCGAATCAACTACCGAATGGGATATTTGTATCATTGGTGGTGGCGCTACAGGATTAGGTACTGCTGTTGATGCAGCAACAAGAGGGTTTAAAACAATTCTGTTTGAACAATATGATTTTGCAAAAGGCACTTCTTCCCGTTCTACCAAACTGGTACATGGTGGTGTTCGCTACCTGCAGCAGGGAAATGTAAAGCTGGTAATGGAAGCATTGAAAGAAAGAGGTATGCTTTTAAAAAACGCTCCTCATCTTGTTAAAAACCAGAAATTCATTGTGCCCAATTATCAGTGGTGGGAAGGGCCGTTTTATGGTATTGGTTTAAAAATCTATGACTGGATGGCCGGTAGTTTGGGATTAGGCCCCTCACAATTTTTATCCAAAGAAGAAACACTGGAACTGGCGCCTACACTGGAACCGGAAGGGTTGCGTGGCGGCGTTATCTATCACGATGGACAATTTGATGATGCGAGGCTAGCTATAAATATTGCTGAAACAGCAGCAGAGAACAATGCTGTTGTATTAAACTATTTTCCTGTAACCGGTTTACTGAAAGTAAATGATAAAATCTGTGGTGTAAAAGTAAAAGACAGTTTATCCGGAAAAGAATACGAGGTGAAAAGCAAGGCAGTGATAAATGCTACCGGTGTTTTTACCGATGGCATTTTAAATATGGATAATGGTAAAGATCATGAAGAAATTATTGCGCCTAGCCAGGGAATCC
This sequence comes from Chitinophagaceae bacterium, assembly GCA_016787105.1. Lineage (GTDB taxonomy): Bacteria > Bacteroidota > Bacteroidia > Chitinophagales > Chitinophagaceae > JAFDYH01. The sequence continues at coordinate 869 of JAEUVI010000319.1, forward strand.
ACTTGGTGCTCGACAAGGAATTTTTACCCGGCGAATGCGCTATTATGATTCCGCATACAGATGATGGCCGCGTGTTGTTTGCAGTGCCCTGGCATCAAAAGGTAATACTCGGCACTACCGATACGCCGGTTTCAAATGCTGATGCAGAGCCTGTAGCACAAAAAGATGAAATTAATTTTCTCGTTAATCATATTGGCAGGTACCTTACAAAAGATCCTAAGCTAAGTGATGTAAAAAGTATTTTCGCCGGCCTGCGGCCGTTAGTAAAGGGAAACAGTAAAACAACTGCGGCATTATCAAGGGATCACCTGATAACAGTAAGCAACTCCGGCCTGATAACAATTACTGGTGGAAAATGGACCACCTATCGCCATATGGCTGAAGATGTAATAGATATTGCTATTGCCAGCAGCGGTTTGGCTGATATAGAATGTAAAACAAAAAATCTTGCAATACACGGCTCTGCGACAGTAGATTTTGAGGATACAATGTATTACTTCGGTAGTGATAAGCCATTCATTTATTCCCTGGCAGATAGCAATCCGGATTTAAAAGAAAAATTACATCCTGCTTTGCCATATATCAAAGCAGAAATAGTATGGGCTGTACGCAATGAAATGTGCATGACTGTAGAAGATGCGCTGAGCCGCAGAACAAGAGCCTTGTTGTTAGATGCAAAAGCGGCCATTGAATCTGCGCCGGTAGTAGCTTCCATTATGGCGAGAGAAATGAAAAAGGATGCGCAGTGGGAAAAAGACCAGGTTGCCCAATTCAATGCCGTAGCAAAAAATTATTTACCCGATATCAATAGTTAGGGATATTTTCATTTAAGTTTACCTGATAACCACTTTAAAACTAAAACGATTGCTATGTCAGCTTTTACCGGCGAATTTATTGGTACTGCCTTACTCATCATACTCGGCGATGGTGTAGTTGCCAACGTTGTATTAGATAAAACGAAAGGAAATGGTGGAGGATTGATTGCAATTACATTTGGCTGGGCAATTGCTGTTTTCCTGGGCGTATATACCTCTACCTCTTTAGGGGGAAGCGGCCATTTAAACCCGGCGGTTACCATCGCAATGGTATCTATCAATAAACTCGACCCATCCTTAATCGCAACTTACCTCGGAGCGCAGTTTGCAGGTGCTTTTACAGGTGTGGTTATTGTATGGCTTACCTATAAAAATCATTTTGATGATACCAACAACAAAGATTTGAAACTCGCTGTGTTTTGCACCGGACCGTCAATACGAAAACCGATCTATAACATAATAACGGAGGCCGTTGGAACATTTGTATTAATATTTGGCGCTTTGCTGATGTCTGCACCAGTACAAAGTATGGGTACGCTTGATGCATTGCCTGTGGCATTACTGGTACTGGGTATTGGTCTTTCATTGGGCGGGCCAACCGGTTATGCAATTAATCCTGCAAGAGATCTGGGGCCACGTATTGCTCATTTCATTCTGCCTATTCCGAATAAAAGAGATAGTGATTGGGGATATGCATTAATTCCTGTTATAGGACCAATAATCGGAGGTTTAATAGCTGCATTTGTTTTTAAACTTTTATAAATAATCACAATGAAAAAATATTTCTTTATTGTATTTGCGGCCTTACTGTTTGTAATAGCATCAAATGCACAAACACCTGAAGAAAACCTCGCAAAAATGGGCATCGCACTCCCTGTAGTTGCAAAACCTGTTGCCAATTATGTAAATGCGGTGCGTACTGGTAATTTAATTTTTCTATCAGGAAAAGGGCCCAGTTATCCCGATGGATCAAATATAACTGGCAAAGTGGGTAAAGATCTTACAATTCAGCAGGGATATGACGCTGCGTGGCTAACGGGAATGAACCAGCTTGCTGTTT
>JAEUVI010000323.1 GCA_016787105.1 Chitinophagaceae bacterium
TCAAAGGAGATGCGATATATGTAAAACCAACAAGGCTTGCTTTGCATTTCATTTTTGCATTGGGTTTACTTTGTTATACTTTCTGGTTTGCATTACAATTTTTAATACCAAGGGATCAAATTATTGTCAATAATAAATTACGAAAGCTGCTTTGGTTTATTGTTGCATTACTCACACTGCAGTTAGTCTATGGTGCATTAATGGCCGGAAATAAGGCGGCTACTGCTGCGCCGACCTGGCCATCTATCAACGGGCAAATTATTCCTTCCAATTTGATGGCACAGCCGGAAGGCTTTTTAAACCTGCTTGATAATAAAATCACCATTCATTTTATTCATCGTACACTGGCCTATATTATATTGGCGCTTATGGTGGTGCTTATTGTAAGAATGCAAAAGCTGCAGCTATCGCCTTTATTGGCAAAAACAAGGAAGCTTCCATTGATAATCGTAAGTATGCAGGTAATGCTGGGCATATTTTCAGTTATTACAAGTACCAATATTATACCGGGCAAATGGGGTTCATTTGAATGGATGGCGCAATTACATCAATTGACTGCCATGCTACTGTTACTTTCATTGGTGTGGGTACTATATCTCATTCGTAGCAGGTCATGATACAAACAACATCAAACTGATTTCTGCGTGGCTTGCATGAACGAGTATTAAATAGTAATTTTAAAATCAACTATTTACAGACTTATGAAAGCCTGGCTAAGAGGATTTTATTACTCTTTTCCCATACAATTGTTTTTTCTGCATTTCAGAAAATACCAGGTATTGCTGGTGTTCTGGTTTGTATTGTTCAGTATTGTGCACGGCTCTTTCATGAAAACATTTGGCGCTGATTCATTATTTCTCGCACCAGAATATCTTGGGGATGTAAACCCCATCAGTTTTGCTATTACAGGCGGTGCTTTTGCCATGTTTATTATAAGCTGGAACATTACCACTTTCATTCTCTTTTCCCGCTATTTCCGTTTTTTATCCGCTACTACCAATCCCTTTTTGAAATATTGCATTAACAATACAGTTATACCCGTTGCTTTTTTGATTTTCTATTTCATCCGTGCTTTCATTTTTGATCATTACAAAGAACTGATTCCTTTTACCGATATACTTTTTCTTGCTGGTGGCTTCATTTTAGGTTTTACACTTTTTCTTTCTGTATCGCTTCTTTATTTTTTCCGGGCAGATCGTACAATTCTACGCCAGATGCTGCCGACTATTACAAACCCCAACGAATATATTACCCATCTACAGGAGGATAATAAGAAAATAGTAAATAACGCCCCCGGCACAATAAACATAGAATGGTATCTCGATTCGCCAATAACCGTACGCAAAGCGAGAAACGTATCACATTATTCGCAGGAGTTTATTGAAACAATGTTCAAGCGGCATCATTTCGCAGCCATCATTTCGGTATTTGCTGCGTTTCTGTTTCTTATTATTATTGGTAATTTTTTAGAAAATAGATTTTTCCAGATACCTGCTGCAGCAAGTATCACTATTTTTTTTGCAATACTGATTGGTGTATCCGGTGCCTTTACCTACTTTCTACAATCATGGAGTATACCGTATTTGCTGGCGCTCATTTTTATTCTCAATGTGTTTTACCGGCTTAATTGGATCGACCCACGCAATAAAGCTTACGGATTAAATTATACAAATAGTAAGGAACGTCCATCCTATAGCCGCGAAGGATTGCTGCAACTTTGTACACAGGAAAATATTGATGCTGATAAAAAAAACATGATCAGCATACTGGAAAAATGGAAACAACGGCAGGGAACAGATAAGCCATTGCTGATAATTATCAATACAAGCGGTGGAGGTCAGCGTAGCGCTACGTTTACCATGAATATGCTCCAGCGCCTCGATAGTATAACGAATGGAGAATTGATGAAAAAAACATTCCTGATTACCGGCGCATCAGGCGGTATGCTTGGTGCTGCTTATTTCAGGGATTTATATCTTCAAAAATTACAAGGAAAGAATATTTACTTGCAGGACAAAAAATATGCTGAAGATATTTCAGACGATTTATTAAACCCTATGTTTTCATCTTTTGTAGCCCGTGATTTAATTGCCCCTGCACAAAAATTTCACGTTGGCCCATATAAATATGTAAAAGATCGCGGCTATGCATTTGAGGAAAAATTGAATGCCAATACCAGAGGTTTTCTAAATAAGCAAGTTGGTGATTATGCCAGTGATGAAAAAGCGGCGAATATTCCATTAATGTTTTTTAGCTCTGTCGTAACGCGTGACGGAAGGAAAATGGTTATCAGTACACAACCCGTGCGCTTTATGATGTTGCCACACGAGGATACAGCCCGCATCCCTTTTATGGATCCAGATGCAATAGATTTTGGTTCTTTTTTTGCAAAGCAAAATCCGCAAAACCTGCGAGTACTGACTGCGCTGCGAATGAATGCTACATTTCCTATTGTATTGCCAAATGTATGGTTGCCGTCTAACCCGATTGTGGATGTAATGGATGCCGGTTTGCGCGATAATTATGGTACAGAAACAGCATTACGATTTTTAAATTCATTTGATGACTGGATACGTGATAATACCAGCGGTGTGCTGTTGGTGCAACTATTCGATCGTGCAACAGGCGGATGGGATCATCCTTATCAATCGGATAACATTTCAGATCATGCTGTAAAGCCTTTCCTGATGCTGCAGAATAACTGGTATAAGTTGATGGAGTATGCTCAAAATGACATGACCGGCTTTTATATAGAAAATCCCGCGCATAATCTCTCTAAAGTTCTCTTTCATTATTCATCACAAACTACGGAAAGCAAGGCTGCGTTGAATTTTCATCTTACAAAAACGGAGAAGCTGGATATAGCCCGTTCATTAAACTCTGTTGATAATATGGCAGCTTATAAAAAACTGCTTGGCTTTTTTTCCGCAACGGACAGCATTACTTCGGTGAAATAAGCCTGAAACATTTTTGCATCACTTTTATTTTTACTTCAGATGGAGTTTCCGTGGGATCGCCATCTATATGCATTGGAGCTTCATCGATGTTTTTTATTACAAGTTCACTGGTTTGAAAATAAATAACAGGCTGCTCAAGCGAATTCTCCACTTTTTTGATTCGCCCGGCCAGTACCTGCTTCATGATGTTGATCAGCAAAAGAGGCTTTGCGATTTTTTTTACAACAACAATATCCAGCAATCCATCTGATAACAATGCCTTAGGCGCTATAGTAAAATTGTTTCCGAATTGATTACTGTTTGCAATACTTATAAAAAATGCTTCTGCGGAAAAATTGATGCCGTTGCTTTTTATATTAAACTTGTAAGGAACAGCGGAAAAGAAATTTTTGCTCACCAGCGAAACGTATGTTGCAAGGCCGCGCTTAGGTTGCTTTGCAAATTCATGTGCTACTTTCGCATCAAACCCAAGGCCGCAAAGCATACAGGAAAACTGATCATTCACTTTCAATCCATCTATGGCCTTTGCAGTTCCGTTAAAAATTACGTCCAGCGCTTTTGCCGGTTGCCTGGAGATACCGGCTGCCAACGCAAGACCATTTCCGGAGCCGCAGGGAATCACTCCAAAGTTTACATCAAAGTCAAGCAGGCTACCTACTACCTGGCTTACAGTGCCGTCACCACCTGCTATTACAATATCAGTTATACCTTCATCTCGTATAACTGAATGAAGAAATGAGTAATCTCCACTCGCAACAGAGGGGAAAACCTGGAATGGGATTTTTTTTTCCGCTGTTGTTTTCTCTATGAATTGCTGCAGATCTTTTTTCGTTCTGGTACCTGAAATAGGATTGATGATATAAACTATGTTACGTTTCATGAGTTCTTGCCGAGTACAATGGTGCACAAATGTACCCTGCGGACACGAATACGGGCCGCTTCTGCAGGATCTTTTGGCAAAGACCAGGTATAAATTTTAATTGTTTTATTTGCCGTGAGCATTTTTTTCATCACGCTATCAGGGATTTTTACTGAGGCTGATGCTTTCTTATACAACTCATTATCGCTTTCATCATATATGGCGATAGTCCGTATCCATTTCAGTTTTTTGGCTGAAGTATTTTCTTCAATAAATGAAATGGCGAAATATCCTTTGGTTGTAAACCCTGTGGATGAGAATGTAATCTTATTACTATCTGCATTTTCTTCTGTAGCGGAAAAAAGCTGCCTCTTATTATGCCAGATCTGCCAGTGTACACCATCCTGTGAAAAAGAAGACAGCGAAAGCGAGCAGAAAAATAAACTAATAAAAAAATTTTTCATATACACCTGATGCTGCAAGTTCCGGAAATACACAATCATCAATTCAATCTTTGTCAACTGCCCTACCATTTTAACAAAGCAGATGCCCATGTAAAACCGCTGCCGAATGATGCAAGACAAACCAAATCTCCTTCTTTTATTTTTCCTTCCTGCCATGCTTCGCAAAGCGCCAGCGGAATAGATGCGGCAGTTGTATTTCCATAACGTTGAATGTTATTATATACCTGGTCATCTCTTAAAGCGAGTGTCTGCTGTATATACTGGCTGATGCGCAAATTTGCCTGGTGCGGTATCAGTATTTTCAAATCAGATGGCTTGTAGCCATTCTGGTTTAATGCTTCCATTATTACTTCCGGAATTTTTACTACCGCTTTTTTAAATACCGATTGTCCATCCATAAATGGAAAATTCTGCGCTTTGTCAATCATTGCATGACTCATAAACATATCGCCCATTTCTCCTTCATTAAAGTCCGCAAGCTTCTGCGGCAACCAATGATTGGCATGTGTACCCGGATTATACATTGCGAGAATCTCAGCACTTTCACCATCACTATGCAGGTGTGTACTGAGTATACCGCTATTATCATTCTCAGTTGGTTGTAATACTACTGCGCCTGCTCCATCTCCGAATATGACAGATATGTTTCTGCCTCTTGTACTAAAGTCAAGGCCGAACGAATGCTTCTCACTTCCGATAACAAGTATGTTTTTATACATACCGCTCCTGATAAACTGGTCGCCGGTACTAAGTGCATACACAAAACCGCTGCATTGATTACGAACATCCAATGCGCCGATTTCTTTCATCTTCATTGCCCGCTGTACCAATACACCACAGCCGGGAAAATAATAATCTGGCGATAAAGTGGCGAAAATGATGAAATCAATATCCTGTGGCGTAATGCCAGCCCTTTCTATCGCGATTTTAGCGGCTTCTACACCCATCGTTGTGGTTGTTTCTTCTGTGCGATGAGCGTAACGTCTTTCTTTAATTCCGGTCCTTTCCTGTATCCATGCATCTGTAGTATCCATGTATTTTATCAGATCCTGGTTGCTTACTACATGATCAGGTACATACATGCCGATACCAGCGATTTTTGTTTTTGGCATATGCAAACGTTTAAATGCAATATACGATGTACGCCTGTCAATTATTAAATGCCATTGACAGAGAGCTGGCGTACACCTGACAACTTACATCGTACT
>JAEUVI010000330.1 GCA_016787105.1 Chitinophagaceae bacterium
CTCTTTAAATCTTGTTGGGTTTAATATTTCAATGCTATCGCTTACCTTTGCGCCTTCTTTCACACAAGGTGTTTTCATGAGTGACCCGATAAAGCATGAATGCGGCCTGGCTTTTATAAGGCTGCGCAAACCATTCTCTTATTACCAGAAACAATATGGTACGGTAATGTGGGGCCTTAACAAGCTGTACCTGCTCATGGAAAAGCAACACAACCGTGGCCAGGACGGTGCCGGAATCGGGGTTGTAAAACTAAATGTAGAACCCGGTTACCCATTTCTTTATCGCAACCGTAGCATTATCAATCAGCCCATTGCGGATATATTTGGCCAGATTGGAAAAGAAGTAGCTGAACTTGAAAAGTATCAGCCCAATCTTTTAAAACATCCGGGGCTTGCAAAAGGTAATCTTCCCTTTCTCGGCGAGCTAATGATTGGCCATCTCCGCTATGGCACGCAGGGAAAAAACAATTCTGAGTTTTGTCACCCCTTTATAAAAAAAGATATAAAACCTGCACGCAACCTTGCGCTGGCTGGTAATTTTAACCTTGTAAACGTAGACGAACTCTTCGATTTAGTGAGCATCGATCCGGGTGAGTTTCAAAAACAAAGTGACCTTGCTGCCATGATGGAAGTAATTCACTACTTCCTGGTAAAAGAAGAAGAAGCAAATCATGGCAAGCCGGATATATGTGCGGTTTTAAAAAAAGCGACCAGTCTTTTTGATGGTGGTTATCATTTCGGTGGCCTGACTGGTAATGGCCAGAGCTTTGTAATGCGGGATGCAAATGGCATTCGCCCTTCTTACTATTATATTCACGAAGATTTTATTGTTGCGGCAAGTGAAAGAGCAGCCATTCGCACAACATTCAATGTTGGCGAAAATGAAGTACTGGAATTGATGCCGGGATGCGCATTGATAGTAGATGAAAATGGCGATTATAAAATACAACAGATATTAGAACCAAAAGAAAGAAGGGCTTGTAGTTTTGAACGAATATATTTCAGCCGTGGTAACGATGAAAAAATTTACAGGGAGCGGATTTCACTCGGCCATCAACTGAGCAAGCCTGTGCTGGAAGCCGTAAACTACGATCTGAAAAATACAATTTTCTCATATATACCTAACACCGCCGAAGTAGCTTACTTCGGATTGGTAAAAGGAATGGAAGAATACCTTAACCGTATTAAGGTAGAACGTATCATGAGCTGGGGAAAAGATTTTGATGAAGAGAAGCTCACAGAGATGATTACACGAAAAATAAGGCAGGAAAAAATAGCGAATAAAGACGTAAAGATGCGCACCTTCATTACCGAAGATGTGAGCCGGCAGGACATGGTGCAGCACGTATATGATATCACCTACGGTACTTCGCGGCCCGGAAAAGATACACTCGTAGTAATTGATGACAGCATCGTCCGTGGCACCACATTGCGTGAAAGCATAGTACGTATGCTGGCAAGGTTGAAACCAAAAAAAATCATCATTGTTTCTTCAGCTCCGCAAATACGCTACCCCGATTGCTATGGTATTGATATGAGTAAGATGGCTGACTTTGTAGCATTCAACGCCGCTATTAGCCTGCTGAAGGAAAGGGGAATGGATTACCTGCTGAAAGAATCTTATGAAAAATGCAAAGAACTACAGCGGAATAATAAGCTGCATACTGAAAATGTAGTAAGACAGATATACCATCCTTTCACTGCAGAAGAAATTTCAAAAAAAATAGCCCAGCTCATTACACCGGAAGGGTTTGATGTACCGGTAGAAGTAATTTATCAAACTATCGAGGCGCTGCACGAATCTTGTCCCACCAATACAGGTGACTGGTATTTTACGGGCAACTATCCAACTCCTGGTGGCAACCGCATCGTGAACAAAGCCTTTATGAATTACATGGAAGGAAAAAATATACGGGCTTATTAATCTATTCAGAATTTCATATTTACACTTTACATTTATAGGGTGAAAACACTTTTGCTGATACGCCATGCGAAGAGCAGTTGGGACAGTGAATCGCTGAACGACTTTGATCGCCCACTCAACGATCGTGGCAAAAAAGATGCACCGATGATGGCGCAACGCCTCAAAGAAAAGAATGTAAAAATTGATACTATCATTTCCAGTCCCGCTAAACGGGCAAAAAAAACAGCTTCCTATTTTGCTGAAGAATATGGAGTAGGCGAGAATAATATTGTTTTCAAAACAGAATTATACGCGGCACCGCAGGATATATTTTATGAAGTCATAGAAAAACTGGATAGCAACCCGGATAATATCGCACTCTTTTCTCATAACCCGGGTATCACTGAGTTTGTAAATTCCCTTACAAATACACGAATAGATGACATGCCTACCTGTAGCATTTTTGCAATCAAAACAGACGCGAAGAAATGGGCGGATATTCGGGGTGCAAAAAAAGAATTCTGGTTTTTTGATTACCCGAAATCAAATATTTAACCTTCTTTCAGCTTCATCAGAAAATTACTAATAACAGGTTTCAGCAAGCTTTCATCCAGGTCAGTAAAATGGTAATCAAAACTCTCCGCTTCCTGCAATGATTTTTTCAACGAAAAATCCTGCTGATTAATACAAACTGCAATCTTTTTATCGGATAAATATTTGGCTAAATACTCCTGCTCAGTTTGTCCTGGTGTAGGGATAAGAATACTTTTCCTTTTTAGTTTTACCAAATCCATCACGGTACTATAGCCACAACGACTTATAACGAATGAGGCCTCTTCCAATTTATTATTCAATTCGGAAGCTGATAAGTGATTATAAAAATGTATCTGGTTGGTAGAAGGCATCAGCTTATCCGTGGCTGGCAAGCCTCGCACTATCTCTGCCGTGCCGTTGTAGTGTACCACTTCATCAATTAGTTTATCTTCCAATATACTTCGTTGAGGTTCCGGGCCTGATAGAACAATGAGCAAATGATTCTCATTTTCTTTCAATCCTTTTCTTTCAAACCTTGATAAAGCGCCTATATATTTTAAAGGAATAACAGGCTTATTCCCTGGGTGCGATAAATCGCCCCCAAGGTTTTCATTGCTTTCGCTATCCGG
>JAEUVI010000365.1 GCA_016787105.1 Chitinophagaceae bacterium
AAATATTTTCAATCCGAATAAAATAGTAGACACCCCTTCAATGAACAGTATGCTCCGGTATACACCCGGACAGCAAACACCAGCGTTCAAAACTATTTTCCGGTTTCACAACCAGGATGTGCTGCAACATGCAGAGCAATGCAATGGTTCCGGCGATTGCAGGAAAACACATTTATCAGGTGGAACAATGTGCCCGTCCTATATGGCTACGCGTAATGAAAAAGATACAACGAGGGCAAGAGCAAATATTCTACGCGAGTTCTTAACCAATTCAGATAAACTTAACCGTTTTGATCACAAAGAGATTTATGAGGTCATGGATCTCTGTCTGAGTTGCAAAGGTTGTAAATCGGAATGCCCATCGAATGTAGACGTAGCCAAACTGAAAGCCGAATTCATGCAGCATTACTATGATGCGAATGGAGTGCCGCTGCGTTCAAGACTGATTGCCAATTTTACCAAATCAGCAAAACTTGGCTCCATAGCGCCGGGACTTTACAACTTCGCAATGACGAATAGCGTGACAAGCAAGTTGATTAAAAATTTTTCAGGGTTTGCCGCTAAACGATCTATGCCGACATTATATAAGACTACATTGGAAAAATGGCATAGGAAAAATCAAAAATCAAAAGTAAAAAGTAAAAACAAAGTATACCTGTTTTGTGACGAGTTTACCAATTATAACGATACCGAAATCGGGATAAAAGCAATTAACTTATTGGAAAAACTGGGATATGAAGTTATAATTCCGAAACACGAAGAAAGCGGCCGTTCCTGGTTATCGAAAGGATTGATACGAAAAGCAAAAACCATTGCAAATAAAAATATTGAATTATTAGCTCCTTTAATAAGCGAGGAAACGCCACTAATAGGCATTGAGCCTTCAGCTATTCTCACTTTCCGCGATGAATACATTGATCTGGCCGATGATGCCAATTTGGAAAAAGCAAAAGAATTAGCTAAGAACGTATTGCTAATAGATGAATTTATTGCAAAAGAAATAGATAAGGGAAGAATCAATAAAGGTTCTTTTACAAAAGAAAAAAGAGAAATAAAACTGCACGGTCATTGCCAGCAGAAAGCTTTATCTTCTGTAGCGCCTTCTGTAAAAATATTATCTCTTCCCGAAAATTATTCAGTCAGCACCATCCCATCCGGATGTTGTGGCATGGCAGGTTCGTTCGGTTACGAAAAAGAGCACTATGATTTATCTATGCAGATTGCCGAGATGGTTCTGTTACCAACGGTACGTACTCAGAATGATGATGTAATTATTGCAGCTCCAGGAACAAGTTGCCGCCACCAGGTAAAGGATGGAACAGGGAGAAAAGCGATGCACCCGGTAGAAGTATTGTATGAAGCGCTGAAGAAGAATTAGAAAGTAAAAATTAAAAAAATGTCCGCTTTTTGATAAAGTACAGCATATTTTCCAACTCACTTTTTACTTTATTCATAAAGCGTCTTATCAATATTACCCTTTATAGTACCACGGATTCTTTTCCAGAAGCTATCACGCTTTTTTATAGAAATAAAATTCTTGTTAAAAGCCTGTTCATAATTGATTACCGGATCAATCATAGTTGGCTCGATCTTTTTCAAAGTATCTATAACAAAAGGGATTATTCCAACATCCTTACTTACTTTTTTCCTGATAAACTTCTTCAGCATTTTGGATTGAAATGGGTCGGACGCAAGGGCCATACGGTTAAAACCTGACTTCTTTCCATATTTATAAGAATAGTAAGCATTCTCTGTACTATGTTCAGCTTTCTTTTCAGTAAAAATATTCCCTGGTGGTATCCCTAATTCAATAGCATATAAGCGCATTATTTCAGCTTCATAATACGGTGTATAAACAGATGAGCCTGAAAAAATAATATTCTTCGCAATTCCTTTATCATAGAGAAATTTTGCCCAGTAAATTCTTCCCTTCATTATCTTATCCCAAGTATTGTTTTTAAACGGAACACCCGGAACTATAATCGCATCATAAGGCGCTGCTGATTCTGCATCTTTATACAACCTGGCAGCCGACTTTCGTGAGAAGGAACACGACACAAACAAGAATACAGTTACAACCGGTAGCAACCGGGAAAATAGCAACGATTGAATCATTTTAAAAACAGATTTTCAAATATAAAAAAGCATATTGAATAACCGCAGACAAGCTTATCGTCCTGAAAAACAATAAAATCGTGCTATTCAGGGACTTCCGCAATCGTTTCCCAGAAAAGTTAATAAAAAAAACACACGCAGCCGGTAAATCAAGTGGTATTTATGTTTACTTTTACTAAAACAATTATTTAGTATTTATAAACTTTTCATAATGGCCGCTATTTCCACGCAATCATTTTCAGTAAATAATAAAACGTATTCGCCACCGGCAAAGCCGATTGTGGTTATCTGCCTTGATGGCTCTGCAGATGAATACCTGGATGAGACAATGGCGCATGATCGTATGCCCAATGTAAAAAAAATGGCAATTAATGGATATCGTGGAATGGTACGTGGCGCATTGCCTTCTTTTACAAATGTGAACAACTCTTCTATTGTTACCGGTGTATCCCCTGCAGTACACGGTATCAGTGGCAACTTTTTTTATGATGCTGCAAAAGACCAGGAAGTAATGATGAACTCTGCAGAATACCTGCGGGCGGAAACAATACTCGCAGCAGCATCCAATGCAGGAAGAAAGCTGGGAGTTGTAACAGCTAAAGAAAAATTGAGAGATATTTTATCGCATAAAATGAAAGGCATTGCTTTTTCTGCAGAGAAAGCGAACCAGGCCAAAAAGGAAACACACGGCATAGATAACGTAGAAGAAATTGTGGGTTATAAAACACCTGCAATCTATAGTGCAGATGCCAGCCTGTTCGTATTGCGTGCCGGAGTAGCCCTGATAGAAAAAGGACTTGCTGATTTTCTTTACCTGTCACTTACTGATTATATGCAGCATACGTATTCGCAGGAGAAAGAAGAATCACTTGCGTTTTACGAAGCAATAGATAAAGAACTTGGAAAATTATACGCATTGGGCGCTGTAATTGGTGCTACGGCGGATCACGGAATGAACGCCAAAATAAAAGCTGACGGCTCACCAAATGTATTGTTTGTTGAAGACATGCTTGAAGCACAGTTTGGAGTCGGCGGTTTCCGTGTTATTTGTCCCATCACTGACCCTTATGTAAAACATCATGGTGCACTGGGCTCCTATGTAGTAGTTCATCTAGAAGATAAATCAAAAATCAACGAAGTAAAAAACTGGTTAACTGTTCAGCCTGGCATTACTGAAGTATATGACAAAGCTACCGCAGTAAGGGTGCTGGAACAACCGGAAGATCGCATTGGAGATTTAGTTGTTCTTTCCGCAAGAGATGTAGTGGTAGGCCGCCGCCCTAAATATCATGACTTATCGGCACTTGATGGAACATTGCGTTCGCATGGTGGCCGTTATGAAGAAATGGTACCAATGATTATATCGCATCCTTTGAATGCAGCATACAAGATCAAAGCAGCCGGCGATCCACGCAACTTTGACATCTTTGATTTCACTATCAACGGAACAAAATAATTGCCTTTATAATTCTGAAACATAAATAACGGGATTTTATGAGCGAAAAAACAATTGCAGCCAAACAACCCGCTTCCGCAAAAGCAAATTCTTTAGCCCTTACAAGCTATATAGCTGGTAACCCTGTTCAATCAGATAAATTACTGGAAGTTCGCAGCCCTTATGACAGAAGGCTGGTTGGTACAGTTACTCTTGCAAATGCAACACATGCAGGCCTGGCAATTGAAGCAGCATTAAAAGGTGGCCAGAAGCTAAACCGCTACGACCGTTATAATATCCTGGAAAAGACCCGGCATTTATTATTAGAGCGAAAAGAAGAATTCGCGCAAATTATCAGTGCTGAATCTGGATTGGCAATACGTGAAGCAAGATATGAAACCGGACGTGCACATGATGTATTGCTGTTTGCCGCGATTGAAAGCCTGAAAGATGACGGGCAGATTTTCTCCTGTGATATTTCTCCACAAGGAAAAGCAAGAAAAATATTCACATTACGTGAGCCGCTTTCACTGGCGCTTTGTATCACACCATTTAATCACCCGCTGAACCAGGTAGCCCACAAAATAGCCCCTGCCATTGCAGTAGGCACACCTGTAATATTAAAGCCTTCCGAAAAAACACCGCTTACAGCTATTAAGTTGGTTGAGTTGTTATATGAAGCCGGCCTTCCTCATTATATGCTGAGTGTATTGCTGGGACCAACCAATGAAATTGCAGAACCTTTGATAAAAGATGCAAGAGTTGAAATTGTTTCATTTACTGGCAGTGTAGCAGTAGGTAAAAAAATTGCAGCGAGTGCCGGGTATAAAAAAGTAATACTTGAATTAGGCGGTAACGATCCTGTTATCGTAATGGATGATGCGGATATAGATAAAGCTGTTCTCCTTGCTGCTGAAGGATCGTTTCGTAATAGCGGACAACGCTGCACAGCTGTAAAGCGTATTTTAGTACACGAAAAAATAAAAGACGAGTTTGTTAAGAAATTAGTTGAGAAAGCAAAGGAATATACTTGTGGCGATCCTGCTGACCCTGATACAAAAGTCGGAACAGTAATTGACGAAGCTTCTGCTATATATCTTGAAGGCGTCGTAAAGAAAGCTGTTGAACAAGGAGCAAAAGTATTACTGGGAGGAAAGAGAAATGGTGCATTGCTTGAACCAACTGTAATTACAGATGTGCCAAGAAACGCGGATATGGTAGTATACGAATCATTTGGCCCGCTGGCACCTGTTCTTACTTTTAAAGACATTGATGATGCTATCGCATTATCCAATTCAACTGCCTATGGCTTATCATCTGGTATAGTTACAAATAATATGGAGCATGCTATCCGGTTTATAAAAGAACTGAAAGTAGGCACTGTCAATATTAACGAAGTACCGGGTTATCGTATAGAAAGCTCTCCATTCGGAGGAATTAAAGATTCCGGCCTGGGAATAAAAGAAGGCGTTATTGAAGCGATGAAATGTTTTACGTTTGTGAAGACATTTTCAATGCCGTGGTAGTTTTGTAGCGGCGGCTATTCATTTATTACTCAACAATAACCTATAGACCATTCATTACCGGTAACAATCGTTCTTAACGAGGAAAAACAAATCACTGTAAG